>JBNKLQ010000072.1:0-23583 GCA_050292445.1 Promineifilaceae bacterium (SeqCode)
GGCATCCTTCCCATTGTTTTGAATGAGAAAACAGTGGATGAGCTTTTCATGATCGCTGGTGAGGAAACGGCTTTGCAACTCACCGTGGATTTGCAGGAAATCCTCTTTGCCGAGGAGGGCTGGCCCGACGGTATCTGGTATTACGAGGACATGGGCTACAAGCAGCATCCCTTTATGTCGCCCAAGATGTACCGCGAGTTTGTCAAACCGTTCCACGCAGAGTACATCGCCTTCATCAAAGCCCGCACCAAAGCCAAGGTATTGTTCCACACCGATGGCGACGTTTTTCCATTGATCGACGATTTTATCGAGATGGGCGTCGATATTTTGAATCCGATCCAGACCTCTGCCGGGCGCATGTCTGAACTGGCGGAGCTGAAGCGGCGTTTTGGCCAAAACATCGTCTTCTGCGGCGGCATCGACACGCACCGGGTGCTGCCCTTTGGCACGCCCGACGACGTGCGCCAGGAGGTGAAGCGGGTGATTGAGGCATTGGGTCCGGGCGGCGGCTACCTGCTGGCCTCGGTCCACACCATCATGAACGACGTGCCGCCAGAAAACGTGCTGGCGATGGTAGATGCGGTGGAAGAATACGGCCGTTACCCGCTCTAATTTGCCACAGAGAACACAGAGGGGAAAAGAGGGTTTCTCTTTGCTCTCCGCGCCCTCTGCGGTGAAAAATTTAGCGTGGTAGTTTAGGCAGGAGCAGTTCCCCAGTTTTGCAGTAGTGGTCGTAGAGATTGGCATGGAAAACGGCCGTTTTCGCCAACCCCTCTGGCCAAAAGCGGGCAATCCAGTTGGTCTTCCACAACATCCGGCCAAATTGCAGCAGCACCATCTCCCCCTCTGGCCATGGCAGAAACAACTCGTAGCCAGCACGGAACGCCGCCAAAAGCCGGGCGTACTCTTCTGGACTCCCCACATCTTCGTACAAATCCAGCAGCGCCATGGCCATGTCGTGCAAGCGAAAGCCCCAAATCGTGTCCTCAAAATCAAACGGGTAGAGCGTACCCCGGTAAATTTTGATGTTGTCGTGCCACAAATCGCAGTGGATCACGCGCAAGTCGGCCGGATCGAGCGACGCGTAGGTTTGGGCCACGGTCTCGCTCATCTGGCGCAGCAGCGCTTCGGTTGGCCCATCGTAAGCCGCCAGGCTGGTGTCGGCAAAGAGCACGTTTGGCTCGCCGCGCGAGAGCATCTGGTCAAAGCGCTTGGTTGTGAAACCGTCGGGCGGCTGCCAACTTGCCCCGTGCTGATGCAGCTTGCCGAATAGTTCGCCCATTTTGGCCACGTTTTTGGCGGTCAGCCGTTTGCCCAGCAGCACACCGGGCAGCCAACTCATCAGCAGGGCGTGACGGTCGGCAGGCGCTCCGCCCGCCTGGGGAAAGACAATGGCTTCTCCCGCTGGTGTGCGCTGAATGTGGGGCACGGGGATGTCAGTGTCGTGGGCCAGGGCATCGAGCCACATCACTTCAGAAACGGCCGTATCCACTCCCCGCCACTTCGGATTGGCTATGCGCAAAGCAAATTGCTGCCCATCTTTAGCCCAAACGCGATACATCAAATTGGTATCATACCCAATGAGCTTAAGGCGAACGGCCGTTACGCCAAACTGCCGCAGCGCATCCTCTGCCAACCCCCGCAGCCGCCGCAGCTTGCCTTTGAATGTCAATTGTTCGTATGATTTCAATTGGCGTCCTCTTGAATGGGACGCTGATTTGCCTGATCAGTAAAATCAGGTAAATCAGCGTTCTATTTCTTGAGGAAGTTTAGCACGTTTAAGGATAACGCCGCCATTTTAGGGAGAGGAAAACGGCCGTACCCGCCAAAACCACTGCCGCAATCACAAAAAAGACGCTGATTTCAATTGCTTCCTTCTGCAAAATAATTTGTGTAGGCAACTCCTGAAACACCTCCAGCAGTTGATCCGCGCTCTCAGCACGATAATATTCGCCGCCAGTGAGATCGGCCACGCCTTGCAGCGTCTCCTCGTCAATCACCAGGAAGCGGCGGAAGTTACCGCCACCGCCCCCACCAAAACCACCGCCAAAGCCCCCTCCGAAGCCGCCAAAGGCGTCACTGCCCAACTGCGCCTGGCTGCACACCATCTCGGGAATCTCATCGGTGCCAAAGCCAATCGTGTAAACGCGCACCAGCCGGTCAGCGGCTTGCTGGGCGGCATCGAGGGGGCGAGGCCCTTGGCTGTTGGCCCCATCCGTCAGCAACACAATGATGTCTGGTTGGTATGTTTCGGGAAGATCGGTGGTTGGATTTTCTTCTTGCAAATTGAGGCCGCTGGGGGAAACGGCCGTATTAATCTCAGCAATCGCGTCAATCGACTTCAACGTCGCACTACCAATCGCCGTGCCAAACGAGGTGGTCAGATTGGCAATAGCGTCAAGCAGCACCTCCTTGTCATTGGTCGGTGGCACGATCAATTCGGCAAAACCGGCAAAGGCCACCAGGCCGATTTGCGTACCGTCGGCTTGCGCCTCCACAAAGGCCAGCGCCGCATCCTGGGCAACCGCCAGCCGGTTGGGATCGACGTCCGTAGCGCACATGCTGCGCGAGATGTCCAGGGCCAGAATAATCGTCGTGCGGCTCAATGGCACCTCTACTTCAGCTACCGGGCGGGCTTGGGCCAAAATCAGGCTCGTCAACCCCAGCAAAAAGAGGGTAAAGGGGAGATGCTGCCGCCAGCGGGCGTGCTTGGGCAGTGCCTCGCGGATTAGCGACAGGCTGGAGTAGCGCACGGCAAACTTGCGCCGCCGTCGCAGCATCCAAATGTAGATGGCGATGCTCAGCGGAATAATCAACAAAAAAAGGAGTAACCAGGGCCAAAGAAAAGTCATTCAACGCGCTCCAAGGCAAATAGGACGCTGATTGCCCTGATTTTCCTGATCAGGGCAATCAGGAAAATCAGCGTTCCATTATGATCCATTGCCAGATATGGATACCCGTTTTCACGGGCATGACATACTTTGCTCATGGTACCCGTCCAAACCAGAGCATGGACAGCGCGCCGCTGACCAGCATAAACATCAGGCTAATTCCAGCTAAAATCGCCGTAATTTCCATCTGCTCGCCGCGAATGGTGAACTGTAAATCAATATTTTCGTAGATGTCGCGCAGTTCTTCTTCATCCTCAGCAAAGTAGTACGCTCCGTTGGTCAGACTGGCAATCTCTTGCAGTGCCGGTTCATTGAGCTGGGTCACAATGCTGAAACCGTCTACCTCAATCATCGCCCCTTCCGGGCTGCCAATGCCCACGGTGTAGACGCGCACCCCCGCTTCAGCGGCAATCTGGGCAATCTCCAATGGCTCCGGGAACTCCGTATTTTCCCCGTCAGACAGCAGCACAATCACCGCCGAGGAGAACTCGTCGATTTGCAGCGCTGCCACGCTGTCAGCCAGATTCTCCGGCTCTAGCGCATCTTCATCCAGCACGATGGCTTCGCCAGCAATGGCGTTGAGCGCGGTAAAGATGCCCTGTCCTAACGAGGTGCCACCCTGCGGGCTGAGCCGGTCGATGGTGGCCAGGACGTCCGCCTGCACCTCGGTGGGTGGCTGCACGATCAGGCCACCGTTGCTAAAAGCCACTACGCCCACGCGGACGGTGCTGGGCTGGCTAGCCACAAAAACGCGGGCCGCCTCTTTAGAGGCTTCGATACGGCTCGGTTCCAGATCGTCGGCCAACATGCTGCTGGACACGTCGAAGGCCAAAATGACGGTGCCTTCGATGCGGGGTAGACTGACGGGCAGTTCAGGCCGCGACAGGGCAAACAGCAGCAAAGTCAGGCCAATGAGGAAGAGAATAGGGGGAATATGGCGCTGGCGGCCGACGGCCGTTCCCTCCCCACTTTGCACCAATCCCAACGGACCGAGAACGGCCGTACCCTGATCACGCAACTTCACTTGCCGCCGGTAATACCAGATTAACAGCGGCACCAGCAGCAACGAAAATAGCATGATCGGCCAGATAAAGGTCATCGTCGTCTCTTCTTGCGCAGGCTGGCCATGCGCACAATTGCGCCCACCAAATCCTCTTCCGTGGAAATGCCAAACAGGTCCACACCGGCCCGCTTCAGCGTCGCTTTGAGCGTCGCCTCGCGCCGGTCAGCGGCTTCCAGGAAACGGCGGCGAAATTGGGGATGCGCCGTATCGACCAGCAATTGTTCGCCCGTCTCGGCATCTTCTACCACAATCATGCCCGCATCGGGCAGTTCCACTTCACGCGGATCCCACAGCCGAATGCCAATCAGTTCATGGCGGCGGTTGAGGAGGTGTAACGGCCGTTCCCAGCCCAGCTCGCTAATAAAATCAGAAATGACAAACACCAATGATCGCCGCTTGAAAGTATTCAATCCCGCCTCCAGCAGCGGCGTCAGATCGGTAGCCATGCCGCCCGGTTCGCTTGGTTGGCGCAAAATCGAGCGCATGAGGCGCAGCACCTGGTTGCGGCTGCCAAGTGGTGGAATCGTCTGCTCCACCCGGCTGTTGTACAAAATCGCCCCCACCCGGTTACCACTGCGCACCAGCAGCCGGGCCAACGTGGCCACGTACTCCGTCAGCACCAGATGCTTGGGCCGGGCTGCCGGGCCAAAGCCCATCGACGGGCTGAGGTCGAGCAAAAACCAGGCCGTCACGTCTCGATCCTCCACGTATTGGCGCACGTACGGGCTGTCCATCCGCGCCGTCACGTTCCAGTCAATGTGGCGGATGTCGTCATTGACCTGATATTCACGGATGTCGGCAAAGTCGATGCCGGTGCCGTAAAACAGCGTGCGATAATCTCCCTGTAGCAGGCCATCCAGCCGCCGGATGACACGCCATTCCAGCCGCTGCAAAATCTGGTCGGGAGTGGCCTGCTTAGGCGTGGGATCGGCTGAAAGCCCGCTCATGCAAAGGCACCTCCGGCTGCGGAATAACCATCATAATTTTCTTCAATATCTCGTCACTGGTCACATTGTCAGCCAATGCCTCATAAGACAGCACCAGGCGATGGCGAATCACGTCCAATGCTAAATCGCTCACGTCTTGCGGCAGCGCGTAACCACGCCCACGCACAAAGGCCAGCGCCTTGGCCGCCAAAATCAGGTTAATGGAAGCGCGTGGACTGGCCCCAAACATCAAATATTGCGCCAGATCGCCTTGTCCCACGGTTTGCGGCTGCCGGGTAGCGGTCACCATCTTCACAGCATACTCCATCAGCGCCGGATCAACGTAGACGGCATCCACCGCGCTTTGCAGTTCAATTAGCTGGTCTGTGTTAATCACCCGCTGCACGGCCTGCACCACGCTGGTCATCCGCTCCACAATGACAAACTCCTCCGTCTGGCTGGGATAGCCCACCAGCACTTTGAGCATGAAGCGATCTACCTGTGCCTCCGGCAGCGGGTAGGTGCCCTCAGATTCGATGGGGTTCTGCGTGGCCATCACCAAAAAGGGATTAGGCACTTTGTGGGTTTCACGGCCAATCGTCACCTGCCGCTCCTGCATCACCTCCAGCAGGGCACTTTGCACCTTGGCCGGGGCGCGATTGATTTCGTCGGCAAGCAACAGGTTGGTGAAGACAGGGCCAAGCGACGTGTTAAATTCGCCGCTTTTCTGGTTGTAGATGCGCGTGCCAATAAGGTCAGCCGGCACCAAATCGGGAGTGAACTGGATGCGCTGGAACTGGCCGCCAATGGCACTCGCCAGGGTTTTGATAGCCATTGTTTTGGCCAAACCGGGCACGCCTTCGACCAAAATATGTCCCCGCGCCAGTAAAGCCACAATGAGCCTCTCCAGTAAATTGTCTTGCCCCACGATAATCTTCTTGACTTCGTAGAGAACACGCTCCATTGGTTTGTCGCTGTCTGGTCTGGGGGTGAAATCCATGGTTTGCTCCAGTTGTTGTGGTGATTAGGACTGGCAGTCCTAACTCTAAATATTCAGCAATCTGCTTGTTATCAGGACTGCCAGTCCTGACCTGCGCTTAGTAACGTGGCGCACCTGCCGCACTCGCCGCCGTGGTAATGGGCACGGCGAAACCGATGCCAATGAAGAAGTTTTGCTCGGACGGATTGGCTAGGGCGGTGACGATGCCGATGACTTCGCCTCTGCGGTTCAGCAAGGGGCCGCCTGAATTGCCGGGATTTACGGCCGTATCAAACTGAATCAATCCGTGCAGTTCCAACTCATCATTAATCGGCAGCGTGCGGTCAAAGCCAGAAATAACACCCGCACTCATGGAGCCAGCCAGCCCCAGCGGGTTGCCCACGGCGTACGCTTCATCGCCCACGCGCATGGCGTTGGGATTACCCAGCACGGCGGGCACAATGATTTCAGGTGGCTGAGCGGGGGTTAAGACGGCGATGTCGTTTTGGGGGTCGGCTGTGGTGAGAACGGCCGTTGTCTGCGTCCCATCCGCGTAATAAATCTCAATCTCCATGGCCCCCGCCACCACGTGCAGCGAGGTCAAAATAGCCGCATCGGCACTGACAATAACACCGCTGCCCACGCCGTTGCCTTCTTCCCCATTTTCGTCTTCGCCCGTGGTACGAATCAGCACCATCGAGGGCAAAATCAGCTGGTACACCTGCGACGAATAGGACGGCGGCGGCGTGGCCGAAGCCATCGCATCGACCATAATCTGATCAACTTCATCATCTGTCAGGGGAACAGGATCGGGGTAAAGGGTGGAGTAAAGCAGCACGCCCAGAAACGCCGCCACGATGCCCGCCGCAAATGGCCAGCCGCGCCGCAGCCAAAGTTTTGCCGTGCCCAACCATCGAGCCATGCGGGTTTCTTCTGTTACCGTGCGGGCTTGCTCTTCCATAAGTGAAAAGGGTAGTTTAATCTTCCAGGACGCCATCCATTATAGTAGAATTTGCCCGCAAAAATGTGAACGTTTGTAAAGAAAACCAGACCAAAACACAAAAATCGGACCCTTGCCCACTTTTAACATTCGCAAAAGCCCGATCCTTAGATGCCAAAACTTCCAATAGCAGTTTATTCATCTGGCAAAAAACGGAAAGAAAAAAGCTGACGCCCGCTCCCTAAATATACCACCACAATATTTTCACTAGCTGCAACACAAAACTCGCGGTTAACTCGATCTGAACCATCCAGTTCAGTTAAACCAGGACTAAACTGGACTTCTCCCACTATTTCGCCTGTTTCACCATTAGCAGCCAAAAGTTTTGCGTTTAGCGTAATGAAAAAGATATAGCCATTGTTTTCAGCAACGGTACCAGCAATATTTTCTGGATTTTCCCAATCCACCACGCCGTCAGGATAATGCCACAAAATTTCACCGGTGACACGGTCTAATGTGTAGACTTGCCCAATACCTACACGACCTGTCTTAACAACAATTTGTTCTGCGGTAAAAATCGGGGCAATCTGTATTGTTTCCTTAAAACTTGCTTCCCATATCATGTACCCGGTTAAAAGATCTGTGGCTAAGAATCTTGTATCTATTTTTCGATGATAAAATACTGGGTTATCCACGTGAAATATTGGGAATGCATCAGTTTGAAACTCTAGTTCTTTAGGGGTTCCGGTGAAGGAGTCAAAAGCTTGAAAGTTAAGGGATGAACTATTGACATACAAGCTGTCACTTGTTGCCTGCATATAGGATATGATGTTCTTTTCTCGCCATGACAGAGAACGTTCCCAAAGTTGTTTACCTGATTCGACATCATAGGCAATGATATTACCTGGTGTTCCGTAACCGTAGAAAAGAGTATTAGCATTATGCGTTATAGCACCAGGACCTTCCGGTTCTAGCGGCACACGCCACACAACATCCCCTGTTTCTAAGCTTACTTGGTTCAGAGATGCCCATTCATTTTGAGCGAAGCTTGCCCCAAATAACAACTTATTTTGTAGAGCAAAAAAGTTGCACCCTTTACTATCACCTGAAACATAAACATTATCCAACATCCAAAGTTCTTGAAATTGTGCACTTGTGTTTTGGACATTATATTTTGCGAGGGCTGTTGGCCATGATGGAAGTGGCGAAATTAATACCTCTTGTACATCATTCAATAGCTCTCTTCCCGGGCCAAAGTATCCCCACCATACTTGGAAGATCAAAGCGGCGAGCATGATAACGATTATCAAACGAATAGTTTTTCGAGATAACATTGAACTGCTCCCTACTGTGGGATGGTTTTCGACAAGCACAAATTTCTACGCGATTATGTTATGGCACGCCTAAATAAACCGATCTCAATTGTCATTCCCGCGCAGGCGGGAATCCACTCCTCCAAGGAAATGGATACCTGCCTTCGCAGGTATGACAATCGTAGGTATTTTGTTAATCAGGAACAATTCTACTGCTTATTTGCGCAATGATCATTCCGATAATACCAATACCAGTTATTATCCCCACATAGATTCTGGCGAATTTTCTTCCAAAGTTACGCTCGGCCCTTGTCAGCCTCATAATCCAATCTACATCAAATACAGCACCAACAAAAAACATTACGAACATAATGAAGAGGATCACCCCGGCAAAATCAAACATCGCTATTGTATATTCTCCCTGGCTGGTGCACGGCCTCTCATAAGTGCAAAACTCTACGACACAAAACAACACCTCAGCCTAACAAACCAACCTGAATTGTCATTTCGAACGAAGTGAGAAATCTTTCTACTGGCCACAGCGTAAGATTCCTCGTTTCACTCGGAATGACATTGGGTGCGTTACGGAATCCACTTGATGTCTTTGAAGTTGGGTTTGCGCTTTTCCAGGAAGGCGTTGCGGCCTTCTTTGGCTTCCTCGGTCATGTAGGCCAGGCGGGTGGCTTCCCCGGCAAACACCTGCTGCCCCACCATGCCGTCGTCCGTCAGGTTCATGGCAAACTTGAGCATTTTGATGGAGGTAGGGGACTTGGCCAGAATTTCCTGCGCCCATTCGTAGGCCGTGTCCTCTAGCTCGTCGTGCGGGATGACCGCGTTGACCATGCCCATCTCGTACGCTTCCTGTGCCGAGTAGTTGCGTCCCAGGAAAAAGATTTCACGAGCGCGTTTTTGCCCCACCATCTTGGCCAGGTAGGCGGAGCCGTAGCCGCCGTCGAAACTGGTAACGTCGGCGTCGGTTTGCTTGAAAATGGCGTGTTCCTTGCTGGCCAGCGTCAGATCGCACACCACATGCAGGCTGTGGCCGCCGCCCACCGCCCAGCCAGGCACCACAGCAATCACCACCTTGGGCATAAAGCGCATCAGGCGCTGTACTTCCAAAATATTGAGTCGGGGCATCCCCTCGTCATCGACGTAGCCTTGGTGGCCACGGGCGTTTTGGTCGCCGCCGCTGCAAAAGGCGTAGACGCCGTCTTTGGTGGATGGGCCCTCGCCAGAAAGCAGCACCACGCCGATGGAGGTGTCTTCGCGGGCATCGAGGAACGCTTCATACAGTTCGGCGACGGTTTTGGGGCGGAATGCGTTGCACACGGCAGGCCGATGGAAGGCGATGCGGGCTACGCCATCAGATTTTTTGTAGGTAATGTCTTCGTATTCTTTGACTGTTTTCCAGTTGGGTTTGGTTGTCATATGTTCACCTGTTTCTCCGTGAATTTCCCCGGAAACTTCCAAACGAGGATGTAATCCAGACATTAGTTTCCGGGGAAATGATGCTTGTTGTAGCCACGGTTTCTTACCGCGCACTTTTACGGGATAAGAAACCGCGGCTATATGGAAATTGTCATGCTGAGCGCAGCGAAGCATCCCTGCGGACATCATTAATCGCGGGCATGGTGTTTGCAAGATGGTCTTCTGAGGGATTCTTCACTTCGTTCAGAATGACAGGGCAAGGTCAAAAGTTTACATAAATGCCTGAATGCCGGTTTGGGCACGGCCGAGGATGAGGGCATGGATGTCGTGGGTGCCTTCGTAGGTGTTGACGGCTTCCAGGTTCATCATGTGGCGGATGACGTGGAATTCGTCGGAGATGCCGTTGCCGCCGTGCATGTCGCGGGCCATGCGGGCAATGTCCAGCGCCTTGCCACAGGAGTTGCGCTTGACGATGGAAACCATTTCCGGCGTGGCTTTGCCTTCATCCAGCAGCCGCCCGACACGCAGCGCGCCCTGTAAACCCAAGCTAATTTCCGTAAGCATGTTGGCTAGTTTGAGCTGGATGAGCTGATTGGCGGCTAACGGCCGTCCAAACTGTGTCCTGTCTAGCGTGTACTGCCGGGCAGCGTGCCAGCAAAATTCGGCCGCTCCTAGCGCCCCCCAGGAAATACCGTAGCGAGCTTTGTTTAGACAACCAAATGGTCCTCTCAGCCCTTGCACATTGGGCAGTAAGTTTTCATCGGGCACAAACACCTCATCCATCACAATTTCGCCAGTGATGCTGGCCCGCAGGCTAAATTTGCCTTCAATTTTTGGGGCAGACAAACCTTGCATACCTTTCTCCAGAATGAACCCACGAATTTTGCCATCTTCGGTTTCATCGTGGCCATAGGCTTTGGCCCAAACGACAAACACATCAGCAATGGGCGAATTGGTAATCCACATTTTGCTGCCGTGCAAAATCCAGCCGTCGCTGGTTTTGGTGGCGCGGGTCACCATGCTGCCAGGGTCGCTGCCGTGGTCGGGTTCGGTCAGGCCAAAACAGCCGATCCACTCGCCGCTGGCCAGTTTGGGCAAATATTTTTGGCGCTGTTCTTCATTGCCGTAAGTGTAGATGGGGTACATCACCAGGGAGCTTTGCACGCTCATGGTGCTGCGGTAGCCGCTGTCTACACGCTCTATTTCGCGGGCGATGAGGCCGTAGCACACGTTGTTCAGGCCAGCCGCACCGTATTCTTCGGGAATAGTGACACCCAGCAGACCCATCTCACCCATCTCGTTAAAAATGGCCGGGTCGAACGTTTCGTGCCGATTCGCTTCTAAAATGCGGGGCATGAGTTTGCCCTGGCAGTATTCGCGGGCGGAATCCCGAATCATACGCTCCTCGTCGTTGAGCTGGTCGTTGAGCAAGAAGGGGTCGGCCCATTTGAAGGTTGGTTTGGTCATGATTACCTCTCACATTCGTAAAAATCTGTGGTCGTGTTGAATATTTCACCGCAAAGTCGCAAAGAACGCAAAGGTTTGTGGTTCAGTGGACTCGGTGCGTAAATGGTATCTGGGTTTAGGGTAGATGACCAAAATTCAGTGGTTTAGCCTGGCAAGCGCGTTATTGATGAAGATGTTGAGGTTTTGGCTGATGGTTTGTGGGGTGATGTCGGTACGGCCGTATTCCTCAAAATAGCCAGCAAATCCAGGCAAATCGCCACCCACCAGCCGAATCTGACGCAGGGCTGCACACAAATCCCAGTAGGGTAATAAACTGTAATCGAGCAATATTTGCTGTTGGTAATGGTGGGTGAAACTTTCTAGCGCTTCGGGTCCAAAAATCCAGGCGATTTCCGAGCGGCTTTGAGCCAGATCGATGAGCGGGTCGCCCAGGTGCGCGTCTTCCCAATCGATAACGGCCGTTAGCTGCCCATCACGCCACAAGCTATTGCCCGGCCAGAAGTCGCCATGCAGGAGCGTGATTCTGTTTTGTGGGCTGGGTGTGCCTGCTTTGGCCAGGGCCGTGCGGATAGCCGTTTCCTGGGGGAAATTGGGGTTGGGAAACGGCCGTTCCCGCCCCAACTCTACACATTCACCCTTGTTTTGCGGCAAGAAGGATAGATCATGTTGAGATAAATCAAGGCTGTGAAGGCGAGCCAGTTGGCTCGCTAATTGCTGTACGTGGCCGACCCTATCGGCCGGGGTAAACGTCATATCCCCTTCAAGGTAATCGATAACCAGGGAGGCAACGGTCCCAGACTGATCGAGCAGGTAGGCGTTTGGCGTTTTTAGCCCGACAGCTTGAAGAGTTTGCAGTAGGCGAAACTCCTTTTCAGCCAAGGCAAAATGACCGTGGGAACGCACAATCAGTTTTTGGGTCTGGCCGTCTGACTTTTTTATTACCACCGCAACCATGGTAGCAGAGGTGCCGCCGGACAGCGGCCAGACGTGACCCAACTGGCTTTGGGGAAACGCTTTTTGTACCAGCCGAGCCAGCGTCTGGTTATCCGGCGGCTGGACCATTATTTGGGACGGCCGTACAACCACCAAAACTCCGGCTGGGGATAAGCGGGTTGCCACGCTTCAGGCCAAACAAAAGGACCGCTTTGCCAACGAGCCCGCAGCCCCTTATCCTCTTGCAAGATTAATTCCAACAGCGAGGACTGCACAGTATAGGGAGGCTGTTGTAGTTGACTAATCAGTGCCGCCATAATGGCTCTCACTTCTACCCGCGCACTGTAACCAGCAACTCCAACCGATTTACTTCCGAAAACGTCGCGCAAATATTCACCCCACAGGCGAATGCGAACTTCCAGCTCTGTGTGAGCTCGCTGCTCGGTGCGCACCACCCAATCGGAAACGGCCGTTTCAAACGTCTTGGTGGCAGCAGAAAGCTGCGCCTGTTGTTCGCCAGAGAGCAAGGTATGCAATGCTGTCAAACGATGCTGCCGCAACCAATAGCCGCCTAGCGTTAACTGGGGCATGTTGCTGTATTGCATAGACCAAAACAGCGTATCACTCCTTAAATAAGCTTCCATCTGGTCAGCCATCTCCTGCAAAATGGCCAAATCCTCAGCTAATTTCTCTTTACTATCTTTCACGGGTTACCTCCTTTCCTGTTTATCCCTAGATTCATCTACTCACGAAGTCTATGCTCTATCAGATGCTACGGTATAATAGGCTGCGCAATTTATGCAATCGGCAAAATGCTTTTGCGGAAAAACCGAGGCGATTGGGCCGATTACAAACAAGCTACATGCTAGGTACATATATTCTATCCGGTCAAGGAGCAGAAAAATTCGCTCCTTCCATTTAACGATGTAATCTCATTATGCCATCGTTAGCCACAAAAGGATATAGAAATGGCAGCAATTCGACGCGCAGCCATCTTAAAATTAGCTTCTGCCGCTTATGAAATGAAGCTGGACGTGATGAATGGATCGGTAACACAGACGGAAGACGGCCGTTGGCGCATTGGCGGACACGATCTCACCACTTTTCTGGAACAGCACCAGGGCGAAGAACTGGTTATCGTTCTAGGCTCATTGGAAGATGAGCGAGCAGTAGAAACTCGCACCTGCCGCACCTGCGGCCGGGACTACACTGATTTAGAATGCCCTTATTGCCGCGCCAATCGCATCCGACTGCGCGGTCATGCCTAACATCAATTTGACTCAATGAGGATTTTTATGAAACGAACGCTTTTTTTGTTGCTTTTGCTTTTGTTCTTACCCACCACATTCGCTCAGGCCCAAACGGCCGTTACGCTGCAATCTTTAGAAGTTGAACTGTGGCCCGATTATGACCAGGAAGCAGTGCTCGTTCTGCTGACCGGCACCCTCTTGCCTAACACCACGCTACCGGCAACGCTCACTTTTCCCCTGCCAGACGGGGCTGATTTCAACGTTGTGGCCCGCATCACAGCTGATGATGTTATGACCGATCAGGGCGTGTCTCCCCAGGTGACGGCCAATCAGGTCACCTTCACCATGCCAGACAATCGCTTCCGGGTGGAGTATTATCAACCATACACCGCCACAGACACCCAGCGCGATTTCACTTTCTCGTGGCAATCAGATATTGCTATTGAACAAATGAGCGTTAGGATTCAACAGCCGGTGGCGGCAACCGATCTGACCACCATTCCCGCCGCAGCCTCGGTAAGCGAAGGGCAAGACGGGCTTACCTATCATGTTCTGCCCAATCAGGCGGTAGCCGCAGGCGACACCTACACCATGGAATTAAACTATACGATGAGCACGCCGCAGCTCACTGTCACTTTTTCTACTCCAGACAGTGAAACAACAGAGCTGCCCTTTTTAGACGCAACGCCGGTAGAAGAGTCTGGGTTTAGTTGGCCGCTGTTGCTTGTGGCTTTAGGCGTATTGATTTTGGTGGCAACGGCCGTTTGGTACCTGCTTAGTCGCCAATCATCCAGCTCCCGACGCCCCGCTCGGCCCAAGCCCAAACGAACCAAACCGGCAACCAAGGCGACCGTAGTTCAGCCCACTTCCCCAGGCAAAGCCAATTTTTGTCACCAATGTGGGGAACGATTACAGGCTGAGGATAAATTTTGTCGCAGTTGTGGAACGGCCGTAAAACAAGCCTAGGTAAAGTAGCCGCAGTTTCTTATGCGTTCCAGAGGGCATGATAAGCAATCGCGGCTACACACCCATAAATACCTGTACTCAGTCCCATTGGCAAGCCCCACCCACTCTCCATAGTTTGTGGATTCAAAATCAAAACAAAAAAAAGCTCCGCCAGATTGGCGGAGCTTTTTATTTTATTGGAGAAACCAGCTACTTTGACTCTTAGTAAGCGGCCAACAATAACTTACCTGATTAGAAAGCCGCTTACTTCAAGCCGTCCGCACAATTCCGGTAATTTGCGGACGGCCACTTAGTTACCAATAAGATAAGCCAGAATGTCTACCATATCTTGTGGGCTTGCAGACATACGGAAGGCCAAGTCTTGAGCCATTGCACTGGGCGGGCCAACACAAGGTCCTGCTGCACAATCAGGCGCAATAAAATCATTCGGATACAGAATAGAGCTGTATACATATTGCATAGCAGACTCACCAGCTACCCGAGTTGCCCCCACGGTAACAATGTCACCAAGCCAAGGTCCAATCTGATTGGAACCAGCTTCAGCCACATCACCATGACAAGCGTTGCAACCATAACTTTGGTACAAGGCAGCTCCGTTTTCAGCGTCCCCAGAAACGGCCGTAAACTCAGACATATCCATACTTAGAAAATCATCAACCGAATCCGGCCAAGGGAATGAAACAGGCTCCTGGGCACACAACTCTTCATTTTCAAAGTTCAAAACAAATGCCGCCACATTTTTCACTTGGTCATCTCGCATGGGGCCACCATAGGTAGAAGACCAGGCCGGCATCACAGTGCCAGAACGACCCGCCGCAATTGTTCGCTCAACAAACTGCTCTTTGGTGCCTTCAAACCGCGTTTGCTCCAGCCGTGCAGGTGCGTCACCACATACCAGGAAGTAATTATTCAAAGACAGCCCCTGGCAGGTGATAGAATTCCCGGCCGCATCATAACATTCCTCAGCCTTTGCTTCCATACCATGACAGGTAGCGCAGTTATTAAAGTAACTATTGGCCCCAGTTTCAATCGTTCTTCCTTCTCGGGCACCTGTAAAATGCTCCAGGCGTTCAGGTTCACGTAAGGCAGCATAGCCCAAGACAATCATCGTTAGCATAAATGCGATTGTTCCAATCACAACTTTTACTTGCATAAGCTTTTCCTCAATTCGCTGGCAATCAATGTATTAACAATCTTTATTTAAGAAGCGGCACTCCTCTTCATAGAAAGAATCTTCATGGCGGAAGGCAAAAATAGTATCACCCGAATCGATAAGGAATGCATCTGGGTTATTGGGATCAGGCGCTTCAAAATGAAGCGTCAGCCGCACCATGTTGGCCTGTTCTTGCGTGATACGCAAATAGGCATATGGATCTGGCATCGCATTATCACCAAAGGCATTGCCAAACCGACCACCTTCCAGAACCCGACAATCATCCCAAACACCTTCACGCGGCATATCTGGATTGCCATTCAGCACACAACTGTGGTTCTGCATCGCCGCCTCAAACTCTTCCAAAGCGCGTGTCAAATAAGGATTGTCTGGAACTTCTTCCCCAGGAAGATAGATTCCTGTTTCCAAATATTCATACGGTACCCCCAACAACACATTGGGGCCTTCCTGCGGCATAATCTCCTGGGAAACTTCCAGTTCAGGTGAACTTTGCACCCGGAATTCTGGCGACCCCATCCAGTTGGAAACCAGCATAGCGGCAAAGAAAAGACAGGCAACCGATAAGCCAACCCGCCGATCAGCATAGCGACGGCTTTTGCCTACCTCTATATAAGGCATTACAACAAACATCACAATCAGCAGCGGAATAAACCCAACAACAATCGTTTTGTCTGCTAGCTTCAGCCAGCCCTGCGACCAGGACAAATACCAGGGCGCAACAACGTGCAAAGGTGTGACAACTGGGTCAGCATGATGTTCCAGTGGTGCATCCCAGAACCACAGAGAGCCAGCAGTCAGAAGCAGCGTCGTGAGTGCCGTCCACATCAGCTCGCTGGTAAAAATGTCTGGTGTAAAATAGGTTCGTTCATTCCTCGGCACACGTTTTGCAGTATCTTCACCAATTTCTTCCCGCCCAGGCGGCAAAGAAATCCCATACAGAACAACTTTGTAATAATGAACAAAGAAAAAGATTGCTGTAAGAAGCGGTAAAAGCAATACATGGAACAAATACCAACGCAGCAAACCACCAGCACCCAACGAAGGCGCACCCTGCAAAATCAGGAGCACATTGGCATTAAATTCAGCGGGGGCTGGAGCAGCGTCAGCACCGGAGAGGAAAACAGTTAACGCCCAGTAAGCTAACTGATCCCAGGGCAACAAATAGCCTGAGAAACTTAACAAAGCAGTGAAGGTAAGCAGAATTACACCGGTAGCCCAGGTAAATTGACGTGGCTTCTTGTAGCTACCCGTTATAAACGTCCTGAGCATATGCAAGGCCACCACCAGGACCATCACTTCAGCACCCAGCCGATGCATATTGCGCATTAACTGGCCAAGGGGCACATTACCCAAAATATTCCACATGTTGCCATAGGCTACCAGCGGGCTTGGCGTGTAAAAAACCATCAAAATAATGCCGGTGATGGTTTCCCAAACAAACATAAAGGTGGAAAGCCAGCCCAAACGGAAGGTGGGATAGATATGCGTTACTTCAGTGTGATAAAAACTGGGGCGGATATGGAACCAAAAACTATCCGCATGAGGGCGCAAACGGGGATTGGGGCGACGCGGTTCATCTCCTCGGAGAGCACCGCGAATGTCGCTAATGTTCATACCAGCGGTTAGCCGCTCAACCACATCGTCTGCTTTGGTGACGATGGCCTGCTTTACCCCCATCTCGCTAACTTGTTCAAAAAAGGTAGCCATTCTCTAACTCCTTGTTCCTCTTTTCTCTGTGATGGATGCGCTTAAAGGTCGTCTAATTTAAGGAAACGCATCTGCAAAGTTTACTCGTTTACCAAAGTCCGAAGCGATACCAAGCAAACTTTATGGGCATTCGTTCGTAAAGCTGCAAATCAGGTCTGGCGATGGTCCCTTCTTGCGATCACCCGTATCAACACTAATAAAGGCGGCATTGCCTGGTACGGCAACCGGGGCATAAAAATCATCAACCAATTCAGACTGAGTCCCTGGAATTGGGTTTTTATCGGCGTCCAAAAATTCCAAACGGAAGCGATCCAGGGTGCGGGGAGCGGGCGATTCAATACGACGGCCGTCTAGCCGGTACTTTGAACCATGACAGGGGCATTCAAACCGATTGTTTGCCGCCGTCCAGGCATAAATGCAACCCAGGTGTGTACAAACCTTGTAAATGGCAGCTACGCCAATTATATCTTCAGACTCATCAGGGGCTTTCTTCATCAACTCATTGGGTTGCGTCGTATCCAAGTTTACGAGCCAGAAACGTCCAGAGGGATTATTAGCTGGTTCCGCATTCACTTCAGGCAACTCATCTAATGAAATAGTGAACTTACCACCGAACTCACCTTCCCGAAAACGAGGTAACAAAAACCAAATCAACAAGCCCGAAAATTGAGCCGCATAGAGTGCCATAGAAGCACCCCAAATATAATATAAAAACTCGCGTCTTGAGACACTGCCGCCTTTTGCTTCGGCATTTACGGCTACATCTGCCATGAGGCTATTCTCCTACTAAATAATCTTCACGAAATTATATCTTCCAGCGAAATATTTGTTAGTTGTTTCTTATTTTACCCGAAAAACACAAGGGGTCATTGTGTGCTTTTTGTCACAATCGGGATTATAGCAAAATGCAGATGGATAACAAGGGGAGAAAATGGGCGCTGAGGGACTCGAACCCCCGACCCCTTCGGTGTAAACGAAGTGCTCTAACCAACTGAGCTAAGCGCCCTAAATCAGGGAAGAGTCGAATTATAGCGGCTGTTCCCTAACAAGCAAACAAAATCTTAAATTCGAGGCAAGACAATGCTTTGTTGCTTCTGATATTTCCCCTTGCGATCAGCATAAGATGTCTCGCAAATTTCATCCGATTGAAAGAATAAGACTTGAGCAATTCCCTCATTGGCATAAACACGAGCAGGCAATGGCGTCGTGTTGGAAATTTCCAACGTAACATATCCCTCCCACTCTGGCTCAAAGGGAGTGACGTTCACAATCAAACCGCAACGGGCATAGGTTGATTTGCCCAAGCAAACGGTTAGCACATCACGCGGAATGCGAAAATATTCCACGGTTTGGGCCAACACAAAAGAGTTAGGTGGAATCACACATATATCCCCCTTAAAATCCACAAACGATTGCGGATCAAAATGTTTGGGGTCCACTACGGCCGAATGCACGTTGGTAAAAATCTTGAACTCATCCGTTACGCGGATGTCGTACCCGTAAGAAGATAAACCGTAAGAGATAACACCATCACGCACCTGTCCATCAACAAACGGTTCGATCATCTGTTTTTCTTTCACCATGCGGCGAATCCAGCTATCTGGTTTTATGGCCATTTATTTTCCTTTACATTGTTACTGCAAAATTTGTAGATTTACATCACTTCTGGCGCACTCATACCCATCAGGTCGAGCACATGAGCAAAAATCTGCTTGGCCGCCCGGTAAAAGCGCAGTCGCGCATGGCGCAGCGGAACTGGCACAGCGTCATGCAAAACCCGACAATTCTCATAGGCGGGATGAAACGCAGCAGCCAGTTCATAGGCATAGAAAGCAATGTGATGCGGCTCAGAGCTGAGTACCATAGTTTCAATAACTTGCGGCAGTTCCAGCGCCTTGCGCATGAAGGCCAGCTCGCTTTCGTGGGTGAGCAGACTCAGGTCAGCCTGAGCATCGGCATCGGGGGCACCGCCGGCTTCCACCCATTTGCGAAAGATGCCCGCACAGCGCACGTGGGCGTTTTGGATGTAGTAGACCGGGTTTTTATCCGATCTTTCCAGCGCCAGATTGAGATCAAACTCGATAGGGCTGTTGCCAGAGCGAGAAATCATGAAATAGCGAATGGGATCTGCCCCCACCTCGTCCAGCACATCATCAAGGGCCACAAAGGTGCCCGCCCGGGTGCTCATCTTCATTTCCTGGCCATCTTTGATAATGCTGATGATTTGATGCAGGACGGTACGCACAAAATCAGTGGGATAACCTAGCGCTTGCACGCCCATCAGCACCTGCGGCGCAGTCGCGTGATGGTCTGGGCCAAAAAAGTCTACGACGAGATCAAAGCCGCGCTGAGCTTTGTCCCAATGATAGGCAATGTCGGGCATGCGGTAGGTAGGCTCGCCGGTCTTTTTGACCAGGACACGATCTTTATCATCGCCAAATTCGGTGGTTTTAAACCATTGAGCATCATCTTTTTTGTAGACGTACCCTTTTTCTTGCAAGGTTTCTAATGCTTCCCAAACACGGCCGTTTTCATACAAACTTTGCTCGTTAAAGTACACATCAAAAACGATGTTGATGCGGCGCAAGGTTTCTTTCTGACTTTTAGCAATCTGGTCTTTGGCGTAACTGCCAAAATATTCAGTAGGCTCATCTTGCAGCTTGTCACCATGAGCGGTGTGTAGCTCACGGGCGATGTCGATGATGTAATCACCCTGATAATGTTCATCGCCCAGCTCTACAGCTTGCCCTAACAGCTGCAGGTAACGAATTTTGGTGGATTCACCCAGCAGGGTAATCTGCCGACCCGCATCGTTGTAGTAATATTCCAGCACTACTTCGTATCCGGCCAGACGCATGGCGCGGGCCAAGGTATCGCCCATGACGCCGCCCCGCGTACGGCCGATATGAATCGGCCCTGTTGGATTGGCGCTCACACATTCAATTTGGGCTTTTTGGCCGTCGCCGATGTGGATACGGCCGTATTCATCTCCCTCCGCCAACACATTCGCCAACACCTGCTGCAATCGTTCTTCTGTCAGCCGAATATTGATAAAGCCAGGCGGGGCCACCGTCACTTCTTGAATGTAATCCGTTGCCGGCAAATGGTCCACAATCGCTTGGGCAATTTTGATAGGGGCCATGCGCGCCTCTCGCGCCAGCTTAAGCGGGGTGGGTGAGGCATAATCGCCAAAAGAGGCTGCACGCGGCCGTTCGATGGTAATTTCCGGCGGAGCGAAAGCGGGCAATGCCCCGGCAGTTTGGGCCGCCTGTAACGCATCTTGCAAAACGGCCGCTAGTTGATGATGAATGCTCATAAAACTCCAGTTTTCTGCGAAGCATGTTGCTTCAAAATTCGGCGGATTTTACATGTCCCAGGAAGGGATCGCAAACCGATAAGATGAAAATAACGTCAAAACCCTTAATTGAATCGGTCAGTTTGTGCTGGCATCCTCTTTGCCAGACAGTTATCGTAGGTCAAGTTGGCCAACTTGACCAACTTAAGTGGCCGTCCGCAAATAAATTACCGGAATTGTACGGACGGCTTGAAGTAAGCGGCCTTCTAATCAGGTAAGTTATTGTTGGCCGCTTACTAAGGAGACTTTTGGATGAAACATTTGGTTCTAATTTTGTTAATTCCCCTGTTCTTGCTGGCCTGTCGTTCAGACGACGAGATTGGCGGTGCGCTGATTCCGTACACCAGCCCCAACTACCCCATCACGTTGCAGATGCCTGAGAATTGGGCCATCACCGATGATGCCGATTCAATCAGTATCGCCTCGGATGAATCGCTGCTGTTGGCCAGCTCCGTGACGGATGGCGCGCGGATAAATATCGTAGTGACCCCCTCGTTGTTTACGGGCACGGCCAATGCAACGGAGGTATTGGATACGGCCGTACGCAATTTCCGCGATCAGGCAGGGGCAGAGGCCATTCAAGAGGTTGAGAACATTGTGATTAACACCCAGCCGACGGTGCAAATCGTGCTGCGTGGACCAGACAGCCAGGGAAACACAGTTATCTTCCGTTACCTGGTGATGCAAAATTTGGCGGCGGGGCAAACGGCCGTTATCGCTGCCGTGCATGATGCCGATCTGAACAACCAGTATGGCCAGCTGATGTCTGATATTGTGAATTCCATCCAGATGGGAGAGCCAACGCCTGCCCCGTAAGCGGTAATCGGTTATCCGTAATCGGTATTTTTCTTGCCGATTACCGTTTACCGGCCGAAACGGCCGCATCATAAACCAGCAGCGTCTCCGTCGCCGTCTTTTCCCAGGAAAAGTTGGCCGCTTGCTGCTCACCCTTTTGGCGCAGCTCGGCACGCAAATTGTCTTGAATGACGGTGGAGATAATGGCGCCAGCCATGCCGCGCGCATCGTCTGGATCAACGGCAAAACCAGCCTCACCTAGCACCTCCGGCAGCGAAGAGGCGGTGGTGGTGACCACTGGCGTACCAGAGGCCATCGCTTCCAGCACCCCCAAACCAAATCCTTCCTGCCGACTGGGAAAAACAAACGTTTCTGCATTGCGGTAAAGCACAGGTTTATCTTCTTCGGCCACATAACCAATCCAGCGCACGTATTCCTCAATGCCCAACTGCTTGATGTATCCGTCATAATCTGGGTAATTGGCCGATGCCTGGGCCGGTTTTCGGCCAGCCAGCACCAGCGGGTAATCCTCACCTAGCGCCTGCCCCACGTAGGTCCAGGCCAACAGCAGCGTCGTCACATTTTTGTGTAGCTCATAGCCACCCAGGTAAAGCACATAGAAATCAGGCAAATCATACTTGCGCAGCACCGCCATCTCTACCAGACCGCTGTCCTGCGGACTGAACTGCGCTCCGGCCGCCAGGTAGATGCGCTCAATTTTTTCAACTGGGATGTGCAGATGGGTGATGATGTCTTGCTTACTGGCCTCGGAATCGGTGATGATGCGGCTGGCCCCTCTGGCAGAAGCAGAAACGAGGGCATTGTAGAGACGATTGCGAAACGGCCGTCTATATTCAGGCACCAGCAGCGTGGTCAAATCATGCACTGTTATCACCAGCGGCACGGGCGATTGCAGCGGACCGCCCCAGTACGGCACATGGGCCACCGTCGCTCCCACTTCACGGCAGGCGCGCGGGAACAGCCATTGCTCAAACCACACCTTACCCAAATTGCCTGGCCGCACCGGCACTAACTTTACCGGCACGCTGGGCGGCACTGCCTCCGGTTCTGGCTCCCCTGCCACCTGCGGATAAATAAGTGTAATCGTCAGGTCAGAGACCAAGCGGTTGAGCTGGTAAACAAGCTGGCGCGTGTACTGACCACTCCCCGTGTTTGGCTGATTCCAAAAAGCAGCATTAATGGCTACATGCATAAACAAAATCCTTTTATGTCGTGAGCCGCCGATTATAGCAGAATCAAGCATCCAAAACTGCGCCGCAATCAGTTAGACCACTCTACAAGGGAACGGTAAGATAAGGCAATGAGCCGTTACGATACGCATTATCAGCAAGAGAATCTGTTTGGACGGCCGTATCCACAGTTTGTTTCCTTCATGCGCGATTGGGAACCAAAAGGAAGCGTGCTGGATGTTGGATGCGGCCAGGGACGTGATGCCCTTTTCCTGGCAGAACTGGGTTACGATGTCACCGGCATCGACGCCTCCCAACTGGGCATCAGCCAAATGCTGGCCGCAGCCAAAGCACGCAATCTCACCCTAAATGGCGTCGTTGCCAACTTTTACGATTACGATTTCAGCCAAACCTATGACGTCATCGTGCTGGACTCAATTTTGCACTTTCATAAGAAGGATTTAAAAAAGGAACTGGCACTTCTTCACGCGCTCACAAACCGGCTCAACTTCGGCGGGTTAATCTGTCTGTTTGTGCATAAATCCAAAGCCAAAGAACAGAAGCTGAAAGCATTCTTCGCCCAAAACCACCCTAACTGGCAAATCCTGGTTGCCCAGCATATTGACTACACCTACGAAGAACCAGATACGGGGTTCACCTCTAGCTCACAATTCTTCATGTTCTTTTTGCAAAATAAGAGCTAACCAAGCAAATTCTATTCAAAGCGCAGCGCATCTATCGGGTTTAGGGCCGCTGCCCTAGAAGCCGGGTAGATGCCAAAAAAGAGCCCCACGGCTACAGAAAAGCCCACCGCCAACCCGATGGAGTTAAAGGTCACCGAGGTGTCGAGTTCGGGTACGGCCGTACGCACCGCCGTCGCCCCAATAACTCCCAAGATAATCCCCAACACGCCCCCCAGCACCGCCATAATCACCGCTTCCGTCAAAAATTGACCCAAAATGTCCAGCCGCTTGGCCCCCACCGCCTTGCGCAGCCCAATCTCTCGCGTCCGCTCTGTTACGCTCACCAGCATGATGTTCATGATGCCAATGCCGCCCACCACTAGGGAAATGGAGGCCACGGACATGAGCAGCAGGCCCATGGCTTTTGAGGAGTCGGCCCGGGCGTTCATGAACTCGGCCATGTTGCGCACCCTGAAATCGTCCTCCTGGTTGGGCGCGATGCGGTGGCGCTGGCGCAGCAGCG
>JBNKLQ010000073.1:0-23410 GCA_050292445.1 Promineifilaceae bacterium (SeqCode)
CAATGGATTTGGCTGCACAATTTGCTCCACTTCTAGATACCACAAGCCAGCGGTTGGTTCCTTACCGCAGCCCGCCGGACCAGGATAACGTCGCCAAATGCCTTGCAGCGTCATCTGCGTGTTGGGGCAACGATAGGCAGGACAATCGCCTCAAAACCGCGTGCGTTAAGCTGCAACCCTTCAGCCACCAGCCCCCACTGGATGCGAGGGCCGTTGAACAGCTCACAATCCACCGGCTCCAGGCGCAAATAGTTGCCGCTGACCTGGATGCGCTTGTTGCTGTACTCAGCCGGATTGTCATTCAGAGCATCAAAATCCACCAGGAGGGGTTGGCCATTGATGGTGACGTCGAGAGGAGAGCTCTTTTCCTGCAGCGGTTTCAACGGCCGTGAGCCGCTCAAAGCCACTACCAGCCAGATCAGCAGCAAAAGCAGCAAACCAGCCACTAGCCACCACCACCAGCGAGGGCTGGCTGTTGTTGTCGTTTCTGTTTCCAAACTGGCTTGTTCACTCATAAAAAATAGCCATCAAAGATTTCGCTGATCCAAAAGATTTTAAGCTGATAAACGAGTTTTCCTAATAGCGATGCCTCCTCCAATCAATCCACCAAGTAGCAGGCCAATAACAGAACTTAAAAATGTCCAAGCTAGATCAACAAAGGATGTGAATCTTGACCAAAGATGCAAACTGTCATCTGCATAAAGAACATAACAACGTTTATCACTAGCTAACGCATGTTCAAAGTCTACCCCAACGCTATCTTTGATTTCTCGAAAATAAAAGGGTGGCGGTCGGTGGACCCAATCATTGCACGGCAAGGATTTAAAAGGAGATATTGAGGTATCCGCTGTATTTGCATCGATTTGGATCCAATTTTGTTGCTGAAAAGAGAAGAAATTACCAGCAGAATCTTTCAAGATAACATTATTGTTTGAAGGGTCATCATCAAGATCAATGGAAAAATCAACTGCTTCAATCTCGCTTATAACATGACCTGACGTGTCGATCTCTAAATGTTGCCAGGGAGGTAGAAATTTAGGTATCAGTAAAAATCCAATTACCGTCCCAACAATACCTCCTAATAAACCAAAACCGCTTGCCACCAAAAATATATGCAAACGTGGTTTTCTTACTGCCAAATTTTTATTCTGGCTCATTAAACCTCGATCCACGGCAAAAAAGAAACTACTCGATCTGTCATTCCCGCGAAAGCGGGAATCCACAGTGGTGATGAAAATGGATACCCGCCTACGCGTTGACGGGAGGACACCTTTTGAGCAGCTAGCTCAAGTTGGAGCGATTTTGAGTGTTTCGGGGTCAAAAATGACCTAGAAACGGCTCCGAATGAGATTTTTTCAAAAGGTGCCCCAGAGAGGACAGAAACATGTCCTCCCGTCAACGCCTACGCGGGTATGACACCTATGCTAACGACATATCTTGTAAATTTGCGCAATCCTTGATGAAAAATCATCTCTGCCAAAAGCGGTTGAGCGCTGTAGTGGGCAGTTTAGGCCAGCGGGTGCCGCGATGGTGGACCCACCACTCTACAATGAGCACAACCACGGCGATGGCCAGCAGCCAGGGCCACAGTTCGCGCTGACCCACATCGCCTTCATCTTCGGTTTCCACCTGAGTCTGCCCAATTTGTAAACTTTCTGCTGGACGAATGGCCGACTCTGCCGGACTGAACAGGTTCACGGCAAAGCTGCCTGCGGGTCGATCCGCCGCCGCGTCGCGCAGCAGCACCGTGTACAAACCGGGCGTGTCCGTCTCCGTGAAGAACAAATCTTCCTCGCCCACTTCGGCCGTCCAGCGGCTGCCGTCTGGTTTTTGCACGAGAACGGCCGTACTGCTGGCCCCTGGCACTACCGCAACCGGATCACCCGGCTGGAGTCCCGTGGGCGCATCAAACGCCCGGCCGGGGCTAAGCCAGCCCGTAATATTAGCCATTAAGATGGGAAATGCAATTTGCAGCGGCAAATCCGAATCGCGCAGGTCGAAGGTGAGGATGGCAATGCGGTGCCCATTTTGCTCGCCAATTTGCACCAACGGCCCGCCTTCGGCTGCTACCAGCGTTTGCGCCCACGGCGCAGAAACTTGCCTGGCCTGGCGCACATCCACCTCATCCCAGGCCACAAATTGCAGCAGCGGCGACTCCTCCAGCCGGGTGGTCACCGTGTTGGAGAAGGTGCCCGTCACGCTAAACAAGCCGCCTTCGCCCCCCGCCTGGGGATTGATGATGAGCATGTCGGTTGCTGGTGGCGGATCGGGCAGAGGCACCCCATCAAAAATGACGAGATCGTAGTCAAATTCGGCCGTTTCTGGGTCGAGCAAGTCAGAGTCGGGTGGTACTTTGAACGCTTCCACGCCGGGCAAAACGGTAAACACCTGCTCCAAAAACAGATTGCCTTCGGTCACCAGCAGGGTGCGGTTGCTGACGCCGCCTTCATGCACAGCCCAGGCGACATCATCCAGCGGCAGAAAATCGCCCTCGTTGTCGCTCAGGTGGGCCTGGATGGTAGCCGTGCCCGGTGGCAAATCCCAGGTGACGTTGACGCTGCTGCCCGCGGGCACCGTCAGGCGACGCGAGTCAAACAGCGTGCCATCCAGATCAATACTGAGCAGCGTTCCTTGGTCAATGAGTCCTTTATTTTGCACGCTGGCAAACAGCTGAATACCGTCTTCCGTCTCCCGCGTGGCCAGGGCGGTGATAGCTAAATTCTCGCCGCTCTCGCCGATGGGTACGTAGATATACTCCACAGGCAGCGGCGGTAAATCAGCCGGTATGCCGCCGTCGGAAACGATGACGATGCGGGCGTCACGGAAGCCTTGGGCTGCGCCAGTGGCCAGGGCAAAGGCGGCATTCCAGGCGGCTGCTGCCGGATCAGGCTGAACGGCCTCAAGGGCGCGCTGGAGCTGGGTTCGGTCGCTGCTGGCGGCAGCCACCACGGTAGGCGTTTGCCCTACTTTGATGAGCGTCATCTGGCTGCTGCCGCTGAGGTCGTTGATTAATTGGCTGACTTCGGCTTTGGCGGCGTCGAAACGGTTTGGCGCCACGTCGGTGGCCTGCATAGAGGCGGAGGCATCGAGCAAAACGACGACGCTGCCGCTGATGATAGAGGGTGAGGGGAGAAACGGCCGTGCCAAGGCAAACACCAGCGCGGCCAAAATAATTAATTGCAGGATGAGCAGCAGGTTGCGGCGCAATTTTTGCCAGGGGGCGTTGGCTTCGCGGTCGCGCAGCAGCTTTTGCCAAAGCAAGGTGCTGCTCACCATCACCTCGCGCCGCCGCAGCCGCAGCATGTAGAGGATGATAATTGGCCCGGCCAGCAGGCCTAGCAAAAGGAAGAGGGGAGTTAAAAAGGACAAGGGGCTAACCAGGTTGGGCAAGCCACTGGCTGACTTGCGTTTCTAAATTTTGCACTTCTTCGCAAAACTGCTTGATGCGCGAATAAGTCGCTGCTTGTGCTAAAATTTTTCGTCCCTGCCCTGGCGCTAAATGCCAAACTTCGTGCGCTCTGGCAAAGGGTTCATAATAAATTTCTTTTGGATCGAGTTCTTCTCTTATGGCCTGCCATTGCCAATCAGGAAAATGTGTTTTCCAATCATTACCAGCAATTACCCAGACTTCAATTTCTTCAATGGCACATTCCCCCAAAAGCGTTTGATTGGTCCTGAGTGTGTCTTGCATATTTTGAAACAATGTGCGTAGCTGTGCCAAGCGGTTTTCCCGATTCTCTTGACCATCCTGGCCATCACGGTCAATGCAAACAAGAAATAAATCAGCCATTGGGTAAGTACGAATGATGGTTTTTATGCGCTGAGGATTCCGTAGAAATGGTCAATGCCACCTTGCTTATTTGAAACTGGATGAAAACGAATCGTGGCGTGGGGTTTGCCAACAGCTTTCATCATTTCGGTGATGATGGGTTTGAGCATATGTTCGTCGGTTGGTCCTTCGGCAATGATGAGAACATTTTGCACGTTCATGCAGGTTCCTTTAGGTTTTGCATGAAGTGAACGCTGTTTTCCAGCCAGCCTTTTTCATAAAGTCGGGACAAATCTTCTTCCCGGAAAATTTCTTTGGCTCCTGGAATATCAACAATGCGCTGAATATGAGCGTTAGCTTGTCCTTCCAGACGATACGTCATTGACGCATTTCCCAATGTTTGCTCACTGACCAAACCAAGCAGTTGAGGGGAGTGGGTTGTTGCCACGACTTGAAATTTGTTCTGATTCGCTGCTTGTTCAATAAGTTCTAGCAGCAAATGAAGGCGGCTGGGATGGATTCCGTTTTCGACTTCTTCAAAAAAGTACAAACTAGCCGGTTCAGGACCAAGCAATGCAGCCAATATGGCTAAAAAGCGCAATGTTCCATCTGAGGCACTATATGCAGAGACTTCACGTCCATTCGGTTCTACAAGTGTAACAAGAACACGGCCTGCTTGATCAGATGGGAATTTAAAGTCAATAACATCCATTGGAGTTAATCCGCGAACCCATTCAACTAGCAGTTGCTTGGTATGTGGATTTTGGCAGATTGTATGCAAAACTGAGGAGAGATTTTCACCACCAGCACTTAATGTTCTTTGTCCTGGAATGGACGGCAAACGCATGGCATGAATGTTGTGATCGAAAAAGCGCATTTGCTCGATTTGGCTTTCAACTTGATCTGCCAGCAAAAGCGCCAAACTAGGATCCCACTCTTGTTTAGCACCTTCATAATTAAAGATTATATCTTTGTCTTTTAAAAACGTTAAAATTGGTTCATCCTGTGAGGAGCCGAAAACCAACTCACGAGCTTTAGGGCCAATTAACAAGCGGGTCTTTTTAGGCATTTCATAAGGCGAAAGGCTTTCAATCTCAAAAATGCGTTGGTCTCCTGTAAAAAGTGACTCCTTAATTATTTTGGGGCCAAGCCCATGATATGAGAGACCTGTTTCGATACTATAAGTTAAAGGAAATTTGTTACCCGCAGTTTCTAGATCAAGTTCAATTGTTAGGATAAAGGATTTTTCATTAAAATAAGCAACCTCATTAATTCCTCCCCTAATGCCACTCCAGATAGGGGCACCACCTTGCAATTTTTCGCCTAGTATTTCGGAAATATTATAACCACGGCCGATTCCATGCAGAAAGCGAAAGGCTTCACGGATGTTGCTTTTTCCGGTGGCGTTGGCTCCAACCAGCACCGTGAACGGCCCCAGCGTTAATTCGGCATCCTTGAAATTTTTAAAGTTCTTCAGGGTGAGTTTTTTGAACATAAGCATCCTCAGGTCGAATAGGAATAGGGTGTTGCCAAACCGAATTTTAGCACAACCTTCATCCATTATGCGTTTACAGCCTAGTTAGTCAGAAGGATACACAAAAACGGCCGTCCTGCCTATCAGGTTTATTCAGTTCTCAAGGGTTCTTAACAGGGAAAGCAAAACGGCCGTTCCCGATGTGGTGGGGAACGGCCGTTTAATCATCGAGGGTAAAACTTTCAGCTATTCAAGGATAGCTTCTTCTTCTGTTTGCTCCAGTTCGAGGGTTTCGGCTTCAAGCATGGCATTATTGTCATCATCTTGGGATTCAGATGGTTCAATGTCCTCTTCGATTTTTGCTTCACGCTTGGTTTGCATCCACTCAATTTCTTCAGCGGCCGTCACGCGGCGGGTGCTCAGGCTGAGCCGTTCTTGCGCTACATCAATTTGTAGGATGCGCACCAAAATAACATCGCCTTCTTCCAGCACTTCGCTGGGATCAGCATCGCTGGGCAGGTTCATTTCGTTTTTGTGCAGCAGTCCTTCGATTCCTTCATCCAGACGGATAAAAGTGCCAAAATCGACAACGGCCGTTACTTCACCTTCTAACAAGTCACCAGCTGCCCACTGCTCGGCGAAAGTCTCCCACGGACTGGGCAGCAATGCTTTGCGATTTAGGCTAATCTTTTCTTTTTCCACATCGATCTTGTCGATGAGAACGTCGATTTCATCACCAATTTCAAATAAATTTTGGGGATGATCCACGTGTTCCCAGGCGATGCGCGAGATATGCAGCAGGCCCACAATGCCGTCACCAATGTCTACAAAAGCGCCATAATGCTTCATGTTGACAATAGTGCCAGTCAGCTGCTCACCCACGGTGAGCGTTTGGAGACGTTCTTTACGCTGCTCTTTTTGGGCAGCTTTGGCTGACAGAACAAAGCGTTCCTGGCTGGGATCAATCTCAATAATTTTGAGTTTGATAGTTTCATCAACTTGTTTGCTTTTGTAGCTGGTGCGCTGGTCATGATTGTAGACGTTTTGGATAGCGGGAATGTGAGAGTTCGGCACAAAGCCCTGAATACGGCCGAATTCAACCACGACGCCACCTTTATTGTAATTGACAATTTTTAGCTCAATGGTGGTGTCTTCTTCTTTCAATTTGGTGGCCCGTTCCCAATCCAGCTTTTGCAGGCCGCGTTCTAGTGAAACGAGCAGTTGATCGCTACCTACAGGGGTGCGCGTCACATAAACCGGCACCGTGTCGCCGGTAGACAAGGTTGCTAAAAAGGAATCATCTAGCTGTTCGACTTCCTGGTAGGGAACCATAGCGTCTCGTTTGGAGCCAATATCAATAAAAACAACATCATTGTCAATGCGTAAAATTTCGCCTTGAATAATGTCGCCACGCTTGGGCTGAGGGAAGTCGTATTCTTCGATGAGGTCAAAAAAGGGGGTTTGGCTATTGCCGTTTCCGTTGGCGAGATTGGTTGCGTCAGTGTTGATCACAGATAATAAAGCGTCTTGCATGTTTCTCCATATGTCATCAAGTGGCCTGTGGCGACCTGAGACCTAAAATATTATTACGATGAGCTGCTGGCAGAGACCAGCGCGTTTTCTTCCAGAAGATTATACATTTCTTGGTTGGCCTGATTTTCATCCAGTCCCATAGTCACTGTCCATTCGGCGATGAGGCGGTCAGTTAACCGTCGCCAATGGCTTTCTTCGGTATTAGAAAGCTGACCACGGCGGCTGCGCCTGGCCCATAAGTCGCGAACCGTGCGGGCCAACTTTACTGGATTGCCTTCGCGGCTTACTTCGCGAATGCGGGCGATGCGCGTCTGAAAGTGAGAGTTCATCTTTTTAGACGGCCGTTGCAAAACCTGCAAAACCTCGGCGAACTCATCTTTGGAGGCTGCTGGTCGCAGTAGCTCCTCTTCGCTTTCAACAGGTGCCCAAATCATGCTGTCGTTGTGGGCGGCAATCTTATAATAGGTTGTTTCCTGGTCCCCAATCGCCTTGGTTTCAATGGCTTTAACCTGTCCGATGCCGTAGTTTCGGTGGACAATCCAATCTCCGGGGCTGAACGTGTACATGGTGTTGTCTATGTCTAATTGTGTCATCATGCCCTTTACTTTACTAAATGGCAACTCATAAAACATATACCCAGGTATAGAACCGGGGTATAAAAGGTGGATGAGATGCGGGAAATAGAGAGAAAAACGCGGGGTAACGGCTACTTTAGCGGACAACACCCTTGACGCGCAGGGTTTGCAGCACCAATTTTTCCCAAGGCAGGTCGGTGGTGAGAGGGATGTAATGGATGTGGCGGTTGGCGCAGTAAGTGGCGATTTCGGTTTGCCAACCTTGCAGCCGTTCACGGTACAGGTCCAGCGTGGTAGGGTCCAGAGTGATTTCGGCGTCGGCACCAGTTTCCACATCTACCAGCTTCAAATCGCCACTGACGGGCGGTTCTACCTCGTCTGGGCTGAGCAGATGAATGAGGCCAACTTCAAAGCCGCGCGCTTGCAGGGTGTTCAGGCCGTCCTGGTAACCGTTGGGGGAAAGCAGATCGCTGAGAACAAACAGCAGCCCAGGTCGTCGCCCACGCAGGGCGTAATTTTTGAGCGACTGGTTCAAGTCGGTGATGCCGCTACCGTTGCCCGTCTCCAAGAATTGCAGCAACCGCAGCGAGTTTTGCTGCCCGCGAAATGGCCCCCAGGTGTGGTCGCCACTGCTGCTAAGGAGGGTAACGGCCGTTAAATCCCCCGCCGTCAAGCCAATGTGCCCGAGTGCCCCGGCCAGCCTCAAGGCATAAACCAGCTTGTTCTCTGACTGCTCACCGGCTAACTGATTACTGATTACTGATGACGGATTACCGGTATCTGGCCAGTTCATTGAGGCGCTGGCATCAACAAGCAGATGCACGGCCAGATCTTCCTCTTCTTCAAGCAGCTTGATAAACGGCCGTTCCAACCGAGCGTACACATTCCAGTCCAACCGCCGCAGGTCGTCTCCTTTGGTGTAGTTGCGATAATCGGCAAACTCAATCGAGGTGCCCCGCTTGCTGCTGCGCCGGTCCCCCTTCATCACGCCCACGCGTACACGCTCGGCCACCAGGGTGAGCTGTTCCAGTTTGCGTAGGGTGGTTTCGTCAAAAATGGTCATGGTTGGTGGTTAGAAAATTTGACGCAAAGGCGCAAAGGGGCAAAGGATGAAAAGAAAAGCAAAAGCCTCTTTGCCCCTTCCTAAACTTTGCGTTCTTTGCGTCAAAATCATTCTTTAGAAACAGAAGCCAGCAAATCCGCCACCACGTCGTCGGTGCGAATGCCTTCTGCCTGGCCTTCAAAGTTGAGCAGGAGCCGGTGGCGCAGGGCGGCGGGGGCAACTTTGGCCACATCATCGAAACTGACGTTGAGACGGCCGTCTAGCAGCGCCGATATTTTCCCACCCAACACCAGCGCCTGCGCCCCGCGCGGGCTGGAGCCGTAACGCACGTATTGATCCACCAGCGGTGCAGGACTGCTGCCCGGATGCGTGGCGACTACCAGCTGGCTGATGTACTGGCTCACGTGACTGGGAATGGGTACCTGCCGCGCCAGCGCCTGCATGGCGATGAGTCGCGCCCCATCGGCGGCCACGTCGGGTTCGGGGCTGCTTTTGCCCGTGGTGCGGGCCAAAATCTCCGTCAGTTCATCGGCGGAAGGGAAGGCGACGTTTATTTTGAAGAGGAAGCGGTCTAACTGCGCTTCTGGCAGCGGGTAGGTGCCTTCTTGCTCGATGGGGTTTTGTGTCGCCAAAACGAAAAAGGGCACTGGCAGTTGGTAGGTATGGTTGGCAACCGTCACCGTTTTTTCCTGCATTGCTTCAAGCATGGCCGACTGGGTTTTGGGTGTGGCCCGATTAATTTCGTCGGCCAGGATCAAATTGGCAAACACTGGCCCCTGTTGAAAGCGGAAGGCGCGGTGTCCATCTGCCTCTTCCATGATTTCTGTGCCGGTGATGTCGGCAGGCATCAGATCCGGTGTGAACTGGATGCGGCTGAATTCCAGGTGCAGCACCTGCCCCAGCGTGCGGATGAGCATCGTTTTGCCCAGCCCCGGCACGCCTTCCAGCAGCACGTGCCCGCCGCTGAGAATGCCCACCAGAACGTGCCGCACCACGTCAGTTTGCCCAACGATTACTTTGCCGACTTCAGATTCAATGTTTGCCGCTGTCTCACGGAATTCTGCTACCGAAAGTTCAGCCAATGCTGCTTCATCAATCATAAAAACCTCTTGTCATTTTGTAGCCGAGGATTCCAATCCTCGCTTTACGCGTTAATATTGTTTGTTAATCCACTGAGTATAGGCCACCGTCCCCTGTAAAATACCACTCGCCGTCTAACTTTTCCAGGTTTAGAAAAATGCCTCCCGCCGGATGATACCATTGATTGGTTTTTGGGTCGGGTACGATAATGGCCCGATTTTTGCCTTCAAGATGAACGGAATACGGTGACGAAACATCTTCAATATTCATCGCTTGTCCTAACCAGACATGTTGGCGGACATCTAGAGTTTTGTGTGCAAGATGATAGTCAGGATGCATAAACGTATTTGCTTCTGTTGTTTTGCCCCTTTTCACCAGCTCTATGAACTGCTGATAATTTTGTAGAATTTGTTTTTGCTCATTGATCTGTACCATGCGTATGCTCGCCGTTATCAAAAATATCAGAGCGATCGGAGCTAAATGGATTGGAAACAGGTGCTTGATTTGCCGACGGGAAAAGTAAGCCTTTGAAAATACCAACACAATTGGCAAACTCATGTAAACAAGACGATTCCACGTTAGAAATGTCGCATTTCCTGAAAAATCAGTGTAAACGAAGGCGACCAAATAAGCCCCCAGGAAGGAGAGAATTGCAGCAACACTGACAAGGAAGATACCAACCAGAATAAAGCGAATAGAAGGTAGGTTTTTGACGTTTTCTTGGATCATGATGTTTGCACTGGAATTTTCAAAATACTTACACTTGTCATTTCGAGCCGCTTTTTGGCGAGAAATCCCTCTAAACCTGGCAAACATCTGGCCTGCGAACGCGTTAGGGATTTCTCGGAGGACCTCGAAATGACAAGTGATGGTTGTGTTGTTTTGCCAGGTTCATGCTCCCCAGGTTTGGCACGCTAAGAATGCGCGGCTACGGTTCAAGGGATGAAAAATAGTCGCGAATGTACCCTTTGAGGCCGAGCGGGATGTAGTCGTCGGCGAGGGCTTCGTTGGCGGCGTTGCGGTAGTCGCCAAACACTTGCTCGTACGGCACGATGCTTTGCTCGTCGCCGAACTCGGTGGGGTTTTCGCTGAGCAGGCCACCGCAGGAGGCCGGATCGGCCAAACATTCGGCGGGCAGCTCCACGTCTTCACCCTCAAAGCCGCTCAAATCCACCAAATCGGGGGCAAACACATTTTCCGCGTGCCCACCGCCGGGGCCGGGTCCACCTTGGCCAACGCCCTGATTGCCACCTTGACCCTGCCCAGTGCCAGAACCTTGCCCGCTGCCTTCGCCAGAACCTTGTCCTTGACCCTGGCCCTGCCCTTGCCCCTGGCCGGAACCTTCACCCTGGCCTTGTCCTTGCCCTTGGCCACTGCCTTCGGCTTGTTCACCCTGGCCAGATTGATTGCCCTGACCCGCCTGGGCCACTTCTTGCCGTCCTTCGCCCAGCTCGTTGGCGGCGGCGTTGGCCTGCCCGGCGGCGGCATTGCTCTGGGCGCGCTGCTGGAGGGTGCCTGCGGCTTGCCGCAGGGCTTGCTGGGCAGCGGCCACGTCGCCATTTTGCAGGGCTTCAGCGGCGGCGGCGAGTTCGTTGGCCAGTTCACTATCCATATCTTGCAGGGAAGCGGCCGTTTCCGCCAAATCTTCCGCCAACTGGGCCAACTCATCCTCCGACAGCGTTGGCAGCGAGTCCGCCAACTGCGCTGCCGCTGCACCCGCCTGGGACAAATTGCCGTTTTGCAGATTTTGTCCCAGCGACTGGCTGTTCTGGTTTTCGGCCAGCGGCTGGCCAGCGTCTTGCAGCGATTGTTGCAGATTGGATTGATCATTTTCCGCAGCCAGCTCGCGCAAATCGGCTTCTGCTTCGGACAGGGTGGCGACGGCTTCTTCCTGGCTTAGGCTGCCTTCTTCCAGCCCTTCCAGCGCGTTTTGGATCGGTTCCAGCAGCTCTTCTTCCTGCTCGTCGGTCAGCTCGGGATTTTGGATGATTTCTTCTTCTAGCGCTTCCAGGGCTTCTACCTGCTCCTCGATGCTTTCCTGAATGGCACGGGTTTTGAGCAGGGCTTCAGTTTGGGCGTTGGGCAGGAAGACGGCCGTTCCCAGCAAAATCACCGTCAATAAAATCACCAACCAATCCTGCCGGTTCACTTTGAAGGGTAACATTGCTTTTGTGTCCACGTGCTGTACGGCCGTTAGCGTATCGTTTAACTGTAAATTAGCGAACATGGGATTGGTTTCAATCTGCTGGGTGTGGATTTCAACGGCCGTACTGGCTCGCTCTTTCAGCAAAAACTGTCGGTCAGCAAACCGCGCCTGTTGTAACAAATCAAAGCGGCGCAGCAACAAAACAAACATCGCCACCAACAACCCGACCAGCCCCAAGCCACCAGCCACTAATCCCACTTCTTCATTTGTCAGCAGGGGGCGGAAGCGGGCGAGGGTAGCCACCATCACGCCCAGCAGTAGCCCAAGCAGCAGCCCACGTGGCAGCCACAACAGCCCGTCACGCAATCGGCGACGGCCGTTCCACCACTTCAACTGCTGCTTGAGTTCCTCAAATCGTTCGTTCATCAATATTTTTTTGCCACAGAGGACACAGAGGTAAAAGAGAACCTCTCTAAATTCTCTGTGCGCTCTGTGGCAAATTCACTGCGTGGCAATCTTCCGCACCCGGCGCACGCAGGCCCAGAAGAGGATAATCGCCAGCAAGCTGTACAAAATTAAAAAGAGCGGCCAGGGGGAAAAGAGCCAAATCGAGTGGCTGGTCCCCGAAGCTCCGCCCACACTGGTGGTAAAGTACCAGAGTGAGCCTTCTTGCACCAGCACCACGTCGCTAACGATGAGCGTGGCAGGCAAATTGGTAGACGCCAAAAACATCAGCGCATACATAAGAGCCGCTTCTACCTGCCAGCTCAAAATTGCGGCCCCAGCAAAAAACGGACTCAAAATCATGCTAAATAAACCAACAATCACGGGGATACCCACGGTCACAAACAGCGATCCAGCAAAAGTGACCACGCTGGAAGAGAGCGTGGTGCGCATTCGGGCAGAAGAATACAGACCCCACAAAGCAAAAACAATGGCTCCCACCAGGATAATTACCTGGGACAAAAATAGCTCAATAAACGCCACGCCACCCATCAAAAAGGCGATGGATTGCAGCGGGATGGCGGCAAAGATGAGCAGCAGCACGTAGCTTAGGGCAGAAACTAGCTTGCCTGCCACAAATGAGTTAGCCGACAGCAGCGTGGTGCGCAGCAAATCATAGGTTTGCCGCTCTTTTTCACCACTGATGGCCCCAGCAGTAAACGATGGTCCCACGAAGATGACCAGCATCACTTGCAAACCCAGCACCGAACTAAAGATTACCTTGCCCACATCGCGGGAATCTGGTCCATAAGGCCCGCCTGCAGATGAAGCAAAAGCGGAGTAAACCAGGGTGATAAAAGCGCTCATCACCAGCAAATGGATGGTGAGCACGACAAAAGCGCGCCGTCCGCGCATCCGGCTGCGCAGTTCTTTTACCGTTACCGGATTTTCCCGCAGCCGTTGGATGAAACTTTTCTTTTTGGCTAGTGGTTCTTGTACAAGTTCGGTCATAATGCCTCGGAAATGATTGTAATTGAGTAATTAGGTAACTGGGTAATTACGCTTCAATTACTGAATTACCCAATTACTCAAGATATGCTTAGCTTCTTGGCCTGCCGCACAATGCCCCACCAGAGGAAGAGGACGGCCGTTCCATACACAATCGCCGGTGACAAAATACTGCCGGTCAACATGCCACTGTCATTGACGCCCAACAGACTCCAGATGCCCAGCCAGATGCCATTATTGCTAAAAATCTTCATTAGCACCACGATGGTGTAGCTGCCCGCCAGGGCGTATGTTGAAGATCGCACCCAGGTAGACAGGTACATGCCAACGAAAGCGGCAAACAATACCTCGACCCACGGCCGTATCAATGCCCCCAGCCCGATGAAAAAGCCAGAAACGGCCGTGCCACCTCCTACAAAACCCAGCACGCAAAACAACATTAAGGCCTGGAAGAGGCTCAAAACCGCCATGACACGCCAAATGCGCAAGCGTGATAATCCACCAAATAGCTTGGCCAGCAATATGGACGCAGTAGAATGGGGCGTCAGGCGCAGAATGTCCCAGGTACCCCGATCCTTTTCCATGCTGATGGTCGGGGCCGTCAAGGCTGGTGCCATAAACGAGCCATAAATTGTTAACATTGATAGCAGTGCGCCCGGTAAGCAAAGGGCGCACATAAAAATAATAAATTCTTCATTTTCTTCTGCTCCCCCTAGCAACACCGGATTTGCGCCCGCGCACAGGCCAAACAAAATGGCAGCCATCACTACAAACGGCGAATAACGGCGCAGCGTCTCGTAAAACGGATTTGGGTGGCCCCAGTCACCTTTCTCGCGCAGGTAGATTGGGTTTTCATTCAACGAACGAACCCAGCGCCAGCCTGCCCGCAGTCGTGCCAGGGCTTTCACCTCAATTCACAATCCCTTTGGTTACTTGTAAAAAGACATCTTCCAAATCACCCGTCTCTTCCTGGAAGGCCACTACCCGGAAGTTGTTGGCGATCAAGCTGGCCAGTAAGTTGCTCAAGCTCTCATCGTCGCCGGTAAAATCAAAGCGCAGCGCATCGGAGGGAATATCTGCTTCCGTAGCTGTGATGATACTTTCGACTGCCTCGTGGCGCAGCAAAAATTCCTGCACTGGCGTCAGTTCGCCCAGCACACGAATCTGAATGAGGCGGTGGGTGCGCAGCTGGCGTTTCATCTCAGCCATGTCACCATAAGCTACCAGGTTGCCTGCCTCCAAAATGGCGATGCTGGTGCAAATATCTGCCACCTCAGACAAAATGTGCGAAGAAAAGAAGATCGTTTTGCCCATCAGCTTTAGCTCACGCAGCAGTTCGCGCATCTCGATGCGAGCCCGTGGGTCCAGGCCACTGGCGGGTTCGTCTAGAATAAGCACCTGCGGATCGTGGGCCAGGGTGCGGGCCAGGCACAGCCGCTGCTTCATTCCTCGGCTCAGACTATCGACAAACGCATCTTTTTTGTGCCCCAAATCCACCAGCGCCAGTAAATCATCAATCATGCCCAGGCGGGTGGCGGGGGGGATGTCGTAGCAGGCGGCAAAAAAGTCGAGATATTCCCACACTTTCATATCATCGTACACGCCGAAAAAGTCTGGCATGTAGCCAATGTTGCGCCGCACGGCGCGCGGGTTGTCGATAACCGAGTCGCCAGCGACCCACGCTTTGCCGCCGCTGGGCTTGAGCAGCGTGGTAAGAATGCGCATGGTGGTGGTTTTGCCTGCACCGTTGGGGCCAATGAAGCCAAAAACTTCACCCTCATTGATGGTCAGCGATAGATCATTGAGGGCGGTCAGATCGCCATATTTTTTACTGAGCCCTTGAATCTCGATGATTGTTGACATAATAGTTTCTCGAACCTCGAACCTAAACCTGACAGGTTTTCAAAGAAGCAGGTAGGCAAATGTATCTTGCAAGACGAATCAGCGAAAGGCTAAGTAGTGTTGTAAACCTGTCAGGTTTAATTAGCGTTTACTCGTTGATATTGCCGGTTAGCACCGGGTAAAATTCGCCAATGCCCAGACCAAACTGACTGTTGTTGTCTTGCAGCCGCAGCCGGACCTCGTTGTTGGGTCCCAGGTAGGGCGCAAACTCGGCAATCGTGTTCAGTCCCCAAACCGGATTCCCGATGGGCTGCCAGAGACCTTGCTCAAAATCCCAAATGCGTACTTCTGGCAATAGTTGGGCCGGGTCTTCAAACTGTTGGGTCAAAGAGAAGCCCAGTTCGGTAACTTCCATCTGCTGGAATTCGGGCCAGGGCGTGTAGGAAAACTCTACCCAGCCGCCATTGAGGTACAAATCTTGAATGGTGGGATTGTAGACGTTGTTGTTGGCCAATGGTTCCCAATTGAGCAGAGAAATGGGAATCGTGATGTTACGGCCGCTTACAATGTTTTGCTGTAGCGGAATTTCAATCAGATACATGGTGGTGTTGAGGCTTTCAGATTCAGCGCCCGCCAGGCTGGTGTCTAACTGCTGCTCACTGGACCAGGCGATTAGCACCACGGATTCCGGCGGCAGGGTAAAGGTGCCTGCCCCACCAAAGTTGCTGCTTTCCAATGATTGCAGCAGCTGCCAGCGGGGGAAAAGTTCCCGGTTGTTGTAAAAATCAAAGGAGTCGAGGATGGTTTCGGCGTTGGCCGAAAGAGGGGCACCTGAGTTAAAGCCGCCAAATGGGGAGCCGACTGTGCTGCTTGAACTGCTGCTGGAAGAACGAATGGTTTGGGAAACGGCCGTTCGCTCATTTGGTGGCAAATCTCCCACAAAAACGGCCGAATGACCCAACAACACAGAGACCGTTTCTAGTGTGATGTCGCTGTTGTTCAGCAAATCCAGCTCCAGAGCCAAATTGTTCCCCTCCAGCGTCAGCGTGGCTGTGCCCGAAACGTCCACGGCTGGCTGCGTGCTTTGGGCTAGAAAAACGACGACCTCGCCAATATCGGCGCGCACGTCGGAAATAGTGACTTCGTTGCCGTAAGTAATGGAACCAATATCGTCGTTGTTGCTGTTGAACGGTGCGCCAAAATTTTCACGGTAGGGTCGGGCCAACGCACCCTGGGGTAGGTTGATGTCGTAGGTTCTGCGCTGCGGCGAGTAAAGTCCTAACAAACTGTAAACATCCGCCTGTTCCCCATCCGCCTGGCTGTAAGCGACGGAAATCTGGTTGATGATGGTGTCGTTGCCACGCAGTTGGAAGCCAGTGAAGTAAGTAACGCCGCTGAAGATCAGGACCAGCACGGGAATGGTCACCCAGGCGCGCTCCAGCTGGTCGCGCCGCTTGAGAATCCAGTAGTTGAGCGGACCAACTACAATCGTGTAAACCAGTAAGAAGCCAATCAGCTGCAAAATGCTGGGCAGCGTGAGAGAAGGCAGGCTGGAAACGGCCGTTGTCGCGGCGTAGCTGTTTTGTGGCCCTAAGCCCCAATTTTGGGTATTGGGCACCCGGCTGGCAATGGTGCCCCAAATTGCTTCGCTGCCGTCCCAATCCAACAGGGGGGCCAACCGTGGGTCGAGCGCCAAAAAGTAGACAGAGCCACGACCAACCGACTGACGGGCCAGCAGCGGCAAATCGTCCTGACGGAAAATAAGCTCGCCATTGCGCAAGGTGCTGGTGGCCACTACGTACGGTCCTGGATCGCGGAATGGGATGCCGATGCGCTCGCGCAGGCCAGGAAGATCGTCTACGGTTTGGCTGCTTTCAATGGTTACAGGCAGCAGATCGGCCAGGGCGGTGGCTGTTTTTTGCCAGTTAGCCCCGCCAGTGATGATAAGTTGGCCACCGTTGTTTACCCACGATTCCAGGGCTGTGCGCTGGCTGCTGGTGAGCTGGCTGGTGTCGGTATCGTTGAGAATTAAAATATCGAGGGAATTCCAGGCAACGGCCGTTTCTGGCAAATCGTTCAACGTCAGCAGGGCAACGGCCGCATCGGCCTGGCTGCCGCTGATGCGTTCCAAAAAAGTAAATTCCCCGCCGTCCGGGCTAACCACACCATAAAGCAAACTGTTGCGGGCCAAACGGGTGATATTGTCGCTGCTGGTTTCTGCCACCAGGGTGCCATCGTTTTGGCGTAACTGTAGATCAATGTCACTCGATCCAGTGGACAACTTAATGTAAAGCGTCAGGCGTTTGTTTGATTGGGTGGGCAGGCTGATGGGGCTGCGAAAAGAGGCCGGGTCCTGACTGCTGTTTGTGGGCACCAGAATTTCCACGTAACCTTCAACCGCAGGCCCATCGTTGGCAATCGTTACCTGAACAGGCACCCAATATTCGCTTTTGTACAGGCTGTCGTAGCCGACCGTCATATCGATGGTGAGGCCGCTGTCATCGTCTTGGGCTGCCGCGGGGGTTGCCAGGGCAAACAGGGGTAAAAACAAGCAGAGCAATAATATGAAGTGTTGTTTTATTCGGGTGTTATTGTTGGACATGGTTTGTATACGTTTTAACGCTGCCAATTGTTCCATGCGGCCGATTATACCGAACGAGCCCCATGAACACATGACGGTTACTGTGCGGGTTACCTTTTGTTAATCTGCTTCAGGAACCAGACCCTAAGGGTTTTGCCAATAAATTATCCAAAATGTAGAAGTCCAAACCCTTAGGGTCTTAAGCCAGAATCTCAATTTCGTAATCAGCGATGGGTACATCTGGGCGCTGTTTTTCTAGCCAGATGACCGCTTTTTGCAGCTGGCTGTGCAGGCGAGCCGCATCGTTGCCTACGGTGACCAGGCCGATTACGGCCGTTCCCCACACATCTTGATGATCGACTTCCGCCACGGCTACGTTGAACTTTTGCGGCAGCCGGTTTAAGATCGACTTGAGAATACGCCGCTTTTCCTTTAAGGAAAAGACTGCTTCTAATTGCAAAGTTATCATACAGCTGGCAATAATCATGAGGCGTATTGTGGAGAAAGGGTGGAAGCAAGTCAAGCACGTAGGTGTTTTTGCGTTGGTTGGAGATTCATCCAAAAGTACCAATAGCTGCAACGAATACGGCCGTTCTAACGTTTTTATTACTGACTCGCGACAGACTCTGGCAGTAAAAGCCTGCATCCAATAGGTCTAATTGGTCAAAAAGATGTTTTGGCCTAGCGGGTGACGACAGCCTAAATGTGGTGTCGAAGAAGTGTAATCTATGCAAAACTTGCCGTAACATTGCAATTTTGCAGGAGTAGAACAATATGCTAAGAAAATTAGCTTACCTATTTTTAATAGTCTTTTTTGTGATGGGAGCGCTGGCGGCCTACACCTTTGTAGCCACTGTCAACAAGGCTGGTTCTGTTGCTCAGCCTATTGGCGAGTTTATGCAGCAGCTGGTTATTCCGGCTACGCCAGTGATTTTGCCCAGCTCCTCAACCATTGTGAACCAGATAAATGATTTGGCCCGACTAGAAACCGCCTCAATGGAGCTGGAAAAAAACGTGGTGGCGGAGCGAAACAACGACATGTTGTGGGGTGTCATGGGGGAAACGCTCATTTTTGAAGCCCACGGCCTGGCTGTGGCTGGCGTGGATTTTTCTAACATGACACCAGCTGATATTCAGGTGGTCGATCCCACGACGGTGATGATCCATTTGCCAGAAGCGACGCTTTTTGAAGATTTGCCCTTATTAGATACAGAAACTTCTCGCGTTCTTGATCGTGATACGGGACTGTTTGCTAGCGTTGATCCGCAGTTGGAAACGCTGGTGCGCCAGGAAGCTGAGGCTTCTCTGCGCGAAGAAGCGATGGGCACCGTGCTGCTAGAAACGGCCGACTACAATGCACAAGAGTTTATGTTGACGTTTATGCAAGGTTTGGGCTTTGAAACGGTCATTTTTACCGACGATATTCCCCCAACGGTAGAACCTTTCGAACAGGAAATTCCTAAGGGATATATTTTGGTCACACCAACGCCGCAACCTTAATTTCAGTAATCGGTAATCAGTAGGTCAGTAATCAGTTACGTATCAAATACTGACTTACTGATTACTGGCTCACTGATTACTCTTTCGGGGGTTTGTCGTAGTCCAATACATCCCGGCCAGCTTCGGTGGAAAGGATGTCCAGGGCAGCGGAGGCACCTTCACCAGCGGAGATGATAGCCTGGCTGCGGTTCATTTTGGTGCTGCGACCCACGGCGTAGAGGCCAGAGACGGCCGTTTTCCCATGCCGATCCACTTCCACACTACGCCCCTCTTTGGTTAATCCCAAACTCTGATTCAGCTTCACGCCCTTGCCCTCGGCTAACACCACGTATTTGGCGGTGTGGGTTGCGCCGTCTTCGGTGGCGACGCTGAAGCCATTCTCTGTTTTGCTCACGTCTGTCACCAGTGCATCTTGCAGGCTGGCTCCAAAATCAGTTACTTGTTTCCGGGCAATTTCCTGGAAATCACTTCCCAAAATTTTGGGGATGCCCAGGTAGTTGTGTAGTTCTGCATAATGCATAGCGGTGTTGTCTTGCCCAAAAACAGTCGTGTCTACACCATTTTTGGCCAAAAAGAGAGCGCAGCTTAAACCGCCAGGTCCATCGCCCACAATAATTACGTTTGTCATCTGTACCTCCAAATAATTGTCTGCCTGGGGAATGGCCACAGAGAACACAGAGGAGTTTAGAGGTTTTTCTGTGACGTTTCGGGCAGGTTTTCAAAGTTGTGAATGGGTAAAATAGAGCTTTTATGATACCGCACTTGCGGATATTGACTGTCGTCCGCTTACGCTTTTTTAAGGATTGCTCATATGATCTTCCCCGAAAAAATTCCAGGTTGGAAGCTGCTCATTGGTCTGTGGGCGGTGTATACGGCCGTCTGGATCAGTCTTGAAGGTTCGTTGGTGCGGGTAATCATCATGGGAACGGCAACGGCCGTCTTGCTGCTGGGGCACGGCTGGCAGCGCTGGTTTGGTGGTAAGCAAGTGGCACGCGGGGTTGGGGTGCTGGTAACGGCCGTTTCCGGCGCAATCTTGGGCGGGAGCAGTGGTTTGCTGGCTCTTGTGTTCATGGCGGTAAAAACGGGACTCCATGCCCACGGCCCGGAATTTAGCCAGGTGGAGATTGCCTGGGTGTGGCACATGCTGCCATTGTGGACGGCCGTTGGGCTACTGATGGGATTGGGTTTGGGGCTGCTTTGGGCCGGGATGGGGACGAGAAAATTTTAACGCAAAGAACGCAAAGAAACAGAAGAGGCAAAGAGGGCTTTTAGCCTTTTCTTCCAATTCTTTGCGATTTTGCGTCGATCTTTTAGGCTGGCTTGGGTTTGGGAACGGCCGTGCATGACACGTTCATCACCTCAGCCGATTTTCCACATTTTTGAGCGCTTCTTCTAGCTGTGCCTGGCGCAGGCTGTTGGTCACATCTCCTCGCGTGCGCTCTAGCACCGCGCGAACCGTATCGGTGCGCCGGCGCAGGCCGCCAGTGATGCTGTCGTTGAAGTCGAAGGTGACGAGCTGGCTGTAAATCTGATCCATTACGTCCAGCAGCCGCTCGGCTTCATCGCTATGGCCATGACGAATGATGTCTAGAATGCGGCGGCGCAGCTCGGTGGCGGCTTCGGCCAGGCCGTTGAGCCAGGTGTTGCCCTCGGTGCCCAATTCCTCGGGCGTGGGCAGCGGGCGGTCGCGGATCAGGGCATAGGTCAGATTCGCTTCCACAAACTCTTTGACAGCATCTTGCGTGTAGCCTGCATGGTACAAATTAGGGTAATCGCGCACGCCCCCGATTAATGTTTCGGTGGCTTCCCGCGCTTCGGTGATGAGGGATTCGGCCGTTGACCACTCTTCACGATGGATGGCGCGAATGGAGCGGGCGCACAGGCTAATGAGTTGACGTGAGCGTTGGTACGCTTGGTCGCGGGCGGTGTTCACTTGTTCAAACTCGGCACGAATCTGGTCGGTGGTTGTATCTAGTTGATCCACGAAAGTCTCCTTCGAGTTGTTTTTTAATGTAGAGGTACTAAGAAAAATTTATCACAAAGGAACAAAGATTGAAAGGAACGAAGAAAAAAGCCCTTTGTCTCTTTGCCCCTTCGTTCCTTTGTATAAAACTAGGGTACGAGCTTTTTTATTGTGGTTGTAGCAATGAAACCCATCAAGGCGGCGATGCCGGAAGTTGCACCCTGGTTTAGAATGCGGTTAAAGGAGTATTGCCAATTGCTTTTTTCTAACAGTGCTTCTAGAAATTCATGCCAGGCCGACCACGCTTCGCCTTGGGCAGCGGCTTGCAGCCAGGCGGCGGAGAGTTGGGTAGTGCGCGGCACGGCCGTTTCCACCACACGTTTGGCTAATTCAACTACCTCTTCCTCTGGCTTCGTCGCCCACAAACCCAGCAGCATCCCTAGCAAAAAATCGTCGCCTGCCGGTGTAAGACCCGGACCAAGACCAGCCAATTGTGAGACGGCCGTTTCCAGCGCAGGCGCATTTGTTTGAGCAATGGTTGAACGCATGGCAGCGGCGGCGGCTTGAAATTGGCTGGCAAAGTTGGCGGGGCTGCCTGTTGTGAGACGATCCTGCTGTTGGCTAACGGCCGTTTTCAGCTTCGGTAAAATCGTTAGCCATTGGTGATGTTCGTGCAACAAATGCCAGGGTGGATGCGGTTGCCACAGTTGTGCCGAGCGCAAATTAATCTGCAGCGGGCCGATGTGCAGGCTGTTGGCCGATTTGTGGATAGGGGTGGCGGGATTGATGGTGGTGGGAAACGGCCGTTCCTCATCCACCACAATGGAAAATGGCCCAGCACCAATGCTGGGCTGCACAATAGAAATAATCGTGCCATTGGTGTCAATCAGGTTGATGGCGTGGTCAAAACGGTGCAGGAGGGAAACGGCCGTTGGCGTTTGCAGCCATTGCCGTACTTTTGGGGTTACAATGAGTGCCGAAACTCGCCAACCGTCATTCATGCCGATAATTGTAACTCATCCAGGCTCAACCAATTCGGCAAAATGTGAATGAGCTACTAAAATCCGCGTCAGAATGAAAGTTTACGAACAAATTCTGAGCTTGTTGGACAGCCACGGCGTGGCTTACGAATTACACGAACACGAGCCTGTGCGCACGGTAGCAGAGGTGGAGGCCAAGCTGCCTTTTTTGCTGGACAAGATGCTGAAGACGGTGGCATTTCGGGTGAAAGACGGCCGTTTCATTCTAGCCGGTCTACGGGGGCATGATCGCATCGATTACCGCCAGTTGGCCGCTTATTGTGGTGTGAATCGGCGCGCCGTGGCCAGCATGTCGCCCGAAGCCGTGGAGGCAGAGCTGGGCTTTGAGGTGGGCGGTGTGGGGCCGTTTGCCCTCCAGTCAGAGGTGGTCGTACTGTTGGATGAGCAGCTAGCCGAGATGGGCATCGTTTACTGCGGCAGCGGCAAAAATACGGTTACCCTGGCCATCGATTTTGCCGATTTGCTGTGCGTGTGTGGTGGCGAAGTGGTGAGGTTGGCCAAGGCCGATTAGTGTATAAATTGGGTAGGGCGATTTACAAATCGCCCCTACAGGAGTTGCTTGTGAGAGGAAGTCTAACCATATCCATGCCTGCCTTCAATGAGGCAGATAATATTCCCGGAATGGTGGCCGATGTGCTGCGTGTTGTGCCCCGTTTGGCCGATGAGTTTGAGATTATTGTGGTGGATGATGGCAGTCGGGATGAAACGGCCGTTGTTACCCAAACGCTCGCCGCCCAACATCCCGAACTGAAATTGGTGCAGCATGAGGAGAATAAGGGGTATGGAACGGCCGTCCTCACCGGGCTCACCCATGCCAGCAAAGAACTCGTCTTTTTCACCGACGCCGACCGCCAGTTTGATTTGTCCGAAATTGAAAAACTGTTGGCCCACATCGAAACGGCCGATTTGGTGGTAGGCTATCGCCAGCCGCGCCGCGATCCTTTTATGCGCCGCCTGAATGGCAAGGGGTGGAGCTGGCTGGTGACGCTGCTGTTTGGCTACACCGCCCGCGACATCGACTGCGCCTTCAAGCTGATGCGCCGCAGCGTTGTCGAGCAGTTGCAAGATGAGATTACCTCCGGCGGAGCGACCTTTAGCGCCGAATTTTTGGTGCGGGCCAAAAAGGCAGGCTTCAACATTAAAGAAGTGCCGCTGAGCGGGCACCGCCCACGTGTGGCGGGCAGTCCCACCGGAGCCAATCTACACGTCATTGCGCGGGCGTTTAAGGAACTGGTGCAGTTTCGCCAGGGACTCTGGCGAGAGGCAAAATTGGCCGTTAATTCTGAGGTGAAGTCTGAGCGGGGAACGGCCGTTTAACTAAACTACGCTTCTACCGGTTCATACTCCGCTACAATGGCCTGCACCTGGGCTACTTCCTCGGCCGACATGGGA
>JBNKLQ010000074.1:0-23008 GCA_050292445.1 Promineifilaceae bacterium (SeqCode)
CAGTTGCAAATAATTTCGCTGTAACTGCTGTCGTCGCACTGTCAGCCACTCCTCATACCGATCTTCTGCCAGCAGCTCGCCCTGGTAGAGCAGTTCGGCTGCGTGTAGGTCTGGCAGGGCAACGGCCGTATCCCCTCGTTGTATTTTCTGGCACGCTTTATTGTAGATCGTCTCGAACTGCTCCACATCCACCCAGATTTCCATTTCCGGGTTGAGAAAGTAGCAATCATCCTCAAACAAAACGTGTGAAAAGTCTGGGTAGCCATTTCGCAGCGCCTGCCGCAGCCCGTAAATGGCCACGTTCAAATTGTTGCGGGCAGCATCGGCAGTGGCCTCCGGCCAAAACTGGGCCATCAGCACTTCTTTGGTAATGCGCTGCTGGCGGTGCAGCAACAGATATTTGAAGATCGCTTTGCCTTTGCGGCTGGGCCAATCTTCAATAGGATGATCATCTTCATAGACGCGAAACGTCCCCAGGCAGTAAATTGTGAGCTGAGGGCGTGTTGCATCGGCGTTGCTGAAAGGAAGTTCTGGTAGAGATGGTTGGTTAGTGGGCAAAACGGCCGTATCTAACTTCACGATGCCATTTTGTCTTGCCGGGGAGCTTGGTTCCGGGAGCCTGGGTGGCGGCTGTTTCTCACGCTGCCAAAGGCGGCTCACGCGCTGCCAGAAGGTCGGGTGGGTGGTGGAAACGGCCGTATCCGGCTTAATTTCCATCTTCTCTAACAACTTATTAAGTTCAGCATCCATCTGATCCCGGCGTGTTTCAACTTGCTGGAACGCTTGTTCGTGAAATGACACCTCTTGCTGAAGTTGATCGCAGCTAGCGCAGAGCTGCCGGGCAGCAGCCAGCAGAGCGGCTTTTTCCACTTCATCATTATGCACCGCTTGCGAATACGCCATTTCCAGGCAGGTTGTTATCTGATCGTATTGATTGTTAGCCAGCAGTGAATGCCATGCACCACGCTTTTTTTCAGGCTCGCGAACAACAACCTCTTCCGGGGAAAGCATTCAAGGACACTCCACTGAACGAGCGCAAACTCACTGATTTTGACATCAACTTAATTCGATTGTTGATACTCTAGATGACGCAAGGGTCGAAATTTTTGAAGGTTGGTCAAATCTAACGGGTTCACTCGTACCAATCAGTTTTCCGTACTACATCATAACACAAATAGGGGACAAAAAGATAGGTTTTCCGCCCTCCTCAACACAGTAAACGTAATTCCCATCAATTTTCCCGTACAGCAAGCTTCATGAGCAATTCCCGCTACAAAACCAAGTAAGAATTAATAACTTAACCTAGGTTAAATTTAGTTGTCACTGTGGTTAAATTTTGTTATAAACCTACGTTAACTATGGGATTGGCAAAGGTTAAGACTGTGTCCTTTGTCACCGCAAAAAAGTACAAAAATCAATAACTCCTGAGGACACCCGCGCCTAAAATAAGGGAAAAGGATTTGGCAATATGAATACGAAGCCCCAAACAGAACATGACGAGAGCTGTGCCGATCTGATCAATGAGGCCATTACGGATCAAGAAGGCATTGTGCAGGTCAGCTTACATCCACAAGACGGCCGTCTCGAAATCGACTTTGACCCTGCTAAAGTATCTGAACCCGCTGTAGAAAAAGTGGCACAGCAAGTTAGCCCCATCCTGCAAGAGCGTTGGCATACCTGCACCATGCGGTTAGGCCGTAAGGGTGGCCGGGCCTGCGAATCCTGTGCTTTAGGACTAGAAAGAAACCTGAACGAGCTGCCCGGTGTGCGGCGAGCGACCGCCAGCTATCTGGGAGGCGCACTTTCTGTCACCTACAATAATAAGATCATCTCCCCAGACGAAATTTCTCGTCACGTGCAACAAATGGGCGTAACGGTGACTCCTTCCGCCGCAGAAATAGCGCCAGATGCACCCGCGCCCTCTGCACCAGCCTCACCTTTGCGACGTGCCTGGGACTGGCTGGTAGACGGCCGTCTCGAAGCCATCTTCACCGCCATCACCCTCATTACCATGATTGGCGGCCTCATTGCCGAACAGCAGGAAGCTGCTACTGCCGCTGCTGTGCTATTTGTGATTGCCTACATCGCAGGCGGCACGTTTGGCTTGCAGGGTGGCCTTGAGTCGCTGCGCAACCGCACCATCGACGTTGATTTGCTCATGATTTTGGCAGCCGTAGGTGCCGCCCTTGTCGGCCAGCCGTTTGAAGGCGCTATGCTGCTCTTCCTCTTCTCGCTGTCCAATGTGCTGCAAGATTTTGCCATGGACCGCACCCGCAACGCCATCAAGGCGCTGATGGAACTGCGTCCGGCACAGGCCTTGGTGCGGCGCGGCAATAACACCTACCTGCTGCCCATCGAAAAAGTGGTCGTCAGCGACCGCATTATTGTGAAGCCAGGTGAACGACTGCCCTTAGATGGTGTGGTGGTGGACGGCCGTTCCGCCATCGACCAATCTTCCATCACCGGGGAATCCATGCCGGTGAGCAAAAACGTGGGTGACACTGTCTTTGCCGGGACGATTAATAAAAACGGCAGCCTGGAAATCCGCGTTACTAAGCTGGCTAAAGATTCCACCCTGGCCAAACTCATCCAGATGGTGGAAGAAGCCCACAGCGAAAAAGCTGAAACGCAACGCTTTATTGACACCGCCGAGCAATATTACGCCATCGGCGTTATCGTCCTCACCGCGCTGGTTGCCGTCATACCCATGGTTTTCTGGCAAGAGGCGTTTAGCGAAGCGTTCTATCGGGCAATGACCGTCATGGTCGCCGCTTCGCCCTGCGCCATCGTCATCAGCACGCCCGCGACGGTGCTTTCCGCCATCGGCAACGGCGCGCGGCGTGGCATTTTGTTCAAAGGCGGCGTCTACGTGGAAAACGCAGCCACCATCAAAGTGATTGCCTTCGACAAAACCGGCACGCTCACCAAAGGCGAACCGGAAGTCACCGACATCGTATCGCTCGACGGCCAAACCAGCGAAAATGAGTTGTTGGCCCTGGCCGCCGCAGTCGAAGCCAAATCAGAACATCCACTGGCTCAAGCCACCATGAAAGCAGCCCAGCAGCGCGAACTGAGCTGGGCCGAAGCCACCAATTTTGAAGCCACGACCGGGCAAGGGGTACAGGCCACCGTCGCCGAGCAGCACATCTGGATTGGCAACGGCCGTTTCTTCGAAAAATTCAATCCTGTGGGGCTAGAAAAAGCTGAAGCCGAACTGGACCGGCTGCAAAATCTGGGCAAAACCAGCGTGCTTATGGCCGAAGTAGATGAGACGACCGGAACGGCCGTCCTCCTGGGCATCCTGGCCTACGCCGACGTGATTCGCCCCGACGCGCCTGATGTGATTCGTGCCCTGCATGCCAACGGCGTGGAGCACGTGGTCATGCTCACCGGCGACAACGACGCCGTGGCTAAGCAGATTGCCGCTCAGGTAGGCGTCGATGACTATTTTGCCGATTTGCTGCCGGAAGATAAGGTAACGGCCGTTAAAAAAGTGCGTGAGCGGTACGGCCCAGTCGCCATGGTGGGCGACGGTGTCAACGATGCCCCTGCCCTGGCCACGGCCGACATTGGCATTGCTATGGGTGCCGCCGGAACCGACGTGGCGTTGGAAACAGCCGACATCGTCCTCATGTCCGACGACCTGCACAACCTGCCCTACACCATCGGCCTCAGCCGCAAAACGCGGCAAACACTGCTGCAAAATCTTGGCTTTGCCATCTTCATGATTTTGCTCATGCTGGGCACCATCTTCTTCTCTGGCCTGGCCCTGCCCGCCGCCGTAGTTGGCCACGAAGGCGGCACGGTACTTGTCTCACTGAATGGCCTGCGCATGTTGGGCTACAAACCCAAGAGTTAATTGTAAATGGTGAATTGTGAACGCTTAAATGTTCACAATGTTTACGGCTAGCTTTCATTCACAATTCACTATTAATTGTTCACAATTCATAATTTGAGAAACAGCGCCCAAACACAAAAGAGGCGCTGTTTCTTTTTTTGCTTGACACAGGTCAAATTTTGCATAAAATATGATGAAGTGAAAATAATTTTTAGGTGTATCAAAATATTGGGTGAACCATGACAAGTGATCCAGCAATTTTACTTTTAATTGGGGTAGGCATTTTGGGGATAACGGCCGTTATCCTCTGGCCAGAAAAAGGTCTCCTCTCCCGCTGGCAGCAGGCCAGCCAAATGACGGATCGGGCCAGACGCGAAGATGCCCTCAAACATATTTACAAGTCCCAGCAAAAAGGTCGCCGCCCTACTTTAGAAAGTATCGCCGGTGCCCTCAGCATCGGCACAAATGAAGCCACCGAACTGCTGGTCCAGATGCAAGCCAGCCAGCTGTTACACTTGCAAGGTGACGACATTGACCTGACCCCCGATGGGCTGGAATCTGCCCTACACATCATTCGGGCCCATCGGCTGTGGGAACGGTATCTGGCAGAAAAAACCGGCTTTGATGAAGCAGAATGGCACAGTCAGGCAGAGCGGCAGGAGCACCAGCTAACCCCAGAAGCAGCCAATGCCCTGGCTGCACGCCTGGGCCACCCCACCCATGATCCACACGGAGATCCCATACCCAGCGCCGAGGGCAACTATGTCTACCACGGCGGGCAACCCTTGAACCAGCTGCCTGTCAATACACCAGCCCGCATTGTACATCTGGAAGATGAACCGGAAGCGGTTTATGCACAGCTAGCAGCCGAAGGGCTGCATCCAGGTCAAATAGTGCGTCTCATCGAAAGCAACAGCACCCGCATCCGCTTTTGGGCCAATGGGAATGAGCATGTGCTTGCCCCAATAGTAGCCCGCAACATTTCAGTGGTGCCGATGCCGGTTGATGCTGGGGAACAAACGGCCGTTGACGACAAACTCATTGGCACCCGGCTCTCTGAACTATCTTTGGGCGAGACGGGAGAAGTGATTCGCATCTCAGCCAACTGTCGCGGGGCAGAACGCCGCCGCTTTATGGATTTGGGGATTTTGCCGGGAACGGCCGTTACCGCCGAAATGCGCAGCCCAAGTGGAGAACCCACCGCCTACCGCATCCGCGATGCCATCATTGCTTTGCGGTCTAATCAAGCAAATCATATTTATGTAAAGCAATCTGGCTAATCTGTAGCCAAATTTTCCCGGAAACTTTGACAATAGTTCATCACAAACAATTTCCGGGAAAATGTAAAGAAAAACGGAAGTAAACCTATGGAAACAAAACTAAAAACACCCCAACCCACCGCCTCAGGCTGCGAAGGTTGCCCCATGCACAATGCAGGCAATTTACGCAAGCTAGGCGTGAACATGGAAAATTCAGATTTTGTCATTGCCCTGGCAGGTAATCCCAACACCGGCAAGAGCACCGTTTTTAACGCGCTCACCGGGCTACGGCAGCACACCGGCAACTGGCCGGGCAAAACCGTTACTCGCGCCGAGGGCGGCTTCAGCTATGGCGACAAGCAGTACAAGATTGTCGATTTGCCCGGCACCTATTCGTTGCTCTCCACTAGCCTGGACGAGGAAGTCGCCCGCGACTTCATTTTGTTCGGCCAGCCAGACGTGACCGTAATTGTCGTGGATGCCACTCGACTAGAGCGTAACTTGAATTTAGTGCTACAAGTGTTAGAAATTACAGATCGAGCCGTTGTGTGTCTCAACCTGATTGATGAAGCTCGCCGCCACAAACTCACGGTTGATGAGCGACGGTTGGCAAGGGATTTAGGCGTGCCAGTGGTGCCCACGTCCGCACGGCAAGGCGAAGGGTTACAAGACCTCCTGGCTGCCATTCACGATGTAGCCACTGGCCAAACCATCTGCAAACCATATCGTGTTAAAACAGAATCTCCGGGCATTCAGCAGGCACTGGCCACCTTAGTACCGCAAATAGAGGCAGCTTTCCCTGGCTTGCCCAACGCCCGCTGGGTGGCCTTACGGCTACTAGATGGCGATGAACGGCTAATGCAGGCCGTGCGCCAGGGCGAATTGGGCGACCTGACTCGCCCAGAACTGGTGTCTCTTAATACACAAACGGCCGTACCAAACCAAAACATCCCCCTGGAGGCAATATCATGACAACGATAAACCCAACTGCCAATCCAAACGATATTTTAAAAACGGCCGAATCCCTGCGTTGGCAAATCGGCCCGGAGTTCCACGAACAACTCATGGAAGGCATCTACACCGAAGCGGCCCAGCTGGCCGACCGGGCTGTGACCCGCCCCGACGAAAAACCTCGCTTCGACCTGGATCGCACCATCGACAAGATTGTGACCAGCCGCGTTTGGGGCTTTCCCATGATGCTTCTGCTGTTTACGATTGTTTTCTGGTTAACGATTAGTGGGGCCAACGTACCCTCCGCGATGTTGTCCTCACTGCTCATCGATAAAGCCGTTCCCCTGCTCCATCAGGGGGCCGACTGGCTCAGCCTGCCCTGGTGGATTAGCGGCTTTCTCATCGACGGCATGTATCTGGCTACCGCCTGGGTGGTCAGCGTGATGCTGCCGCCAATGGCCATCTTTTTCCCGCTGTTTACCTTGCTGGAAGATTTTGGCTATCTGCCCCGCGTGGCATTTAACCTGGATAACATTTTTCGCAAGTCTGGGGCACATGGCAAGCAGGCGCTGAGTATGATGATGGGTTTTGGCTGCAACGCTGCGGGGGTGGTGGCAACACGCATCATCGATAGCCCGCGTGAACGGATTATTGCCATCATTACCAATAATTTTGCGCTGTGCAACGGCCGTTGGCCTACACAAATTCTCATTGCCTCCATCTTTATGGGTGGGTTGGTGCCGGCCTATCTGGGCGGCCTCATTTCGGCCTTGTCGGTGGTGGGGATTGCCCTGCTGGGGGTGCTGCTCAGTTTTGTCGTTTCCTGGGGATTATCCCGTACGATGCTGAAAGGTGAAGTCTCTACGTTTAGCCTGGAACTGCCTCCTTACCGGCCGCCACGCGTCTGGCAAACCATTTACACGTCGGTGATTGACCGCACGTTGATTGTGCTGTGGCGCGCTGTGGTGTTTGCCTTGCCTGCCGGGGCAGTCATCTGGCTCAGCGCCAACATTACCATCGGGGGCACCAGCATCGCTGAGTATCTGATCAATTTCCTCAACCCGCTGGGCATTCTGATTGGGCTAAACGGCGTTATCTTAGTGGCCTACATCGTGGCTATTCCGGCCAACGAAATTGTCATTCCCACTATTTTAATGTTAACGGTATTAGTCACCGGCGTTGGTGGCGGTGAGGGTGCTGGCGTGATGTTCGAGCTGGAATCGCAGGCGGATACGCTGGCCTTGTTCCATGCCGGTGGCTGGACATTGTTAACGGCCGTAAACCTGATGCTCTTCTCTCTGCTACACAATCCTTGCAGCACCACAATTTACACCATTTACCGGGAAACAGGCAGCAAAAAGTGGACGGCCGTTTCCGTCCTTCTGCCACTGGCGATGGGGTTTGTGGTAACCTTTTTTGTGGCGCAGATTTGGCGGTTATTTACTGGATAATCGCTGAATGAAACAGTAATTGGGTAATTGAGTAATAATTGCCCAATTACTCGATTACCTGAGTCTGACTAATGCACAGGCCTCTATGAGAAAGTTGGAATGCAGACTATGAAAACGTATCATATTTACAGCAAAACAGTCAGACTAGCATAATCATTTCCCCGGAAATTGCTTTCCAGAGTGTTGGCTCATCTGAAAGTTTCCAGGGAAATTAATCTGTACGGTATTCAGCTTTGGCTTCGGCAACGGCCGTAACCAAAACCTCCTCATTCACCCCCAGCCGCCGCAAGCTTTCAACCAGCCGAGACAGTTCCGTCTCTTGATCCAGTCGCTCCAAATCTGCCCGCAACCCCTGCCCTATGTAAGCCCGCATAAGCGGCTGGTAGCCAGAAAAACCCAAAAGCGGCGCCATTTGCTTCAATTCTTCAACTACATCCTCTGGCATCCGAATACTCACCATTATTTTTTTGCGATGTGGTTGCAATCTTGCCTTTAATTTATCCACGCTCATAATGAATTCGTTCATCCATGACATTCCACGCACTTGTATTGACAATGTCAATACGCTTCACTCCGCTACAGCAATGATGGTAAGCAAATATGCGTCCGTCTCGCCGTCTTGTGTGGTGATGAGCAGGCGATTGGCAGGGTTGGCCAAATCATAGAGGCCGAGCACAAGGCGATAACTCCCCGGTGGCAGGTCGCTGGGGATGAGCAAGCCGTGGTTGTCCAGAACCACTTCGCCGGGCTGCCAGGTGGTGGTGAGGGCCAGGCCACCACCCGGTTCACTGTCGCGTTGGCTAACGAGGTTGCCATCCTCGTTCAATAGGTGCAGGAAAACTTTGTAGCGATTTTGCAGCAGTACGGCCGTTTGCCAAAACAACGTCACTTCCACAATATCTCCCGGCTGGAGCGATGTTTGACCCAAAGTGTAGCCATTCAATGTGATTGATTCACCAAAAGGTAAATTTACGGCCGTTTCCATTTCAGGTGCCGGGGCAGAAGGCACAGCATAAGTCACAAAACGCACGTCACCATACCAATTTTCGGTGGCTTTAAAAGCGTGGGCATCCAACCAACGCTCAATCAACCGCTCTGGATCGCGCTGAGCTTCCCCCCAAAAAATCGCGTAGAGGCGGTCATGTTGGGCAGAAATGGCGCTTAAGGCAGCGTCAATTTCGTCGGGATTGGGGCGGCTGCGCCCTTGGGGCAGCGGGTAGACGTTGCCTGTATCCGGGTAGTAGTAGGTGAACGCTTCCCACTGATTCGCCGCATTCAAAATAATTCCAGCATGGGGATGGTCTTCAGCCAAAATTCGGTTGGCCATCGCCCGATAATCGGCACGGGCGTAAGCGGGATCGTCGTACATGTTTTGCAATGACTGAACCATCCCCCACGGCAGCACCAGCAAAAAAACGCCAGCCAGCAGCTGCAAACCGCGATGATTCGTTTCGGTAAACGCGGCCCCCAGCCAAACCACCCAAAACGGCACAGCCACGACCAGAAACTTAAAAAATTCTGCCCCGGTCGTGCCGGTGGCAAACATCATCCCCAGTGGAATAATCACGGACAAAATAGGCAAGATGAGTTTGGTACGGCCGTAAACCAACCCCAGCCCTAATAAACCAGCCACTAACCACAATAAACTCGTCTCTACTTCAATGGTTGCGCCAAATGTGAGGAAGTGGGAAACGGCCGTTACAAAATCCACAATTCCCGGTCGGCTAATCAGCTCACTGCCAAATTGGTCCAGAAAAATGGGTAGCCAGGGGACGTAGAGGAGAAAAGTGGCGAGCATGAGGAAGGGCCATTGTTTAATGGTCAATGGTATATGGTTAATGGTAAATAGTTTGGGGACCGTTTGGATAATTTTGATGAGAACAAAAACGTTGTGGGCCAGAAGGACGGCCGGAAAAAAGTAGTGCGTGTACAAACCCGCCGCCGCACAAAGCACGTACGCCCCACCCCAGAGCCAACCCCGTTTACCGATTACTGAATACTGATTACTGATTACCGAAAGCCAACGCAGCAACAGTACCGTGGAAAGCGCCGCCCAGAAACCCAGCAGCGCATACATCCGTGCTTCCTGGCTGTAATAAATCATAGCAGGGTTGATGGCCAGCAGGCCAGCAGCAATGAGTCCCAACAGCCAACTTTTCCTCTGTGAACCTCTGTGGCTCCTCTGCGTAACTCTGTGTCCCTGCTTTTTCCCTAACACAAACGTTAACGGCACGGTGATTAGCCCGACAAACAGAGACAACGAACGTAGACCAAATTCCGTATCGCCCACCAGCTTGCGCCACTGGTTCAGCAGCAAATAGTACAGCGGCGGATGAATATCGCTAGCCGTGCCCTCAATAATCAGCGGAACGGATCGCTCACTGAGCCGGGCGCTGTTCCCCTCATCATTCCAAAAGGACTGCACTTCCAAATTGTGTACCCGCAGCCCAAAAGCCAGCAGCAAAATCGCCACCAGCAGCAGCCAGCACAGCACGTTTTTATTAACCGCAGAGAGCGCGGAGGACGCGGAGGTTTTTTTATTTTTCTCTGCGTTCTCCGCGTCCTCTGCGGTAAAAATTTTAGGATTTAGATTCATGGGGAGTTAGCCATCGGAGCAAAGCGAAAAAGAGGATGGCGGTGGCGATGAGGAAAAGGTACGGCCGTATCCCCATCCACGTATAAATCCAATCAGCTTGTCGTTCAGGTTCGGCTGATCGTGGCAGCGCCTCAGCCAACGCCTCGTACACCGGCTGGGGCGTAAAATCCGCATCCAGCAGCCGAAAATAGTAAAACGATTGGTCTTGCTCAGACTCATCTTTGCGCTTAAGGAACCAGTAGTTGATGACGCCCACCCAGGGCCATTCTTCCTGAGCACGCTCGTACGCTTCCACAGCAAAACGGGCCTGCTGTTCAGGCGTCACCTGGCCAAAACGGTCGTCCATCCCATCCGGCACCACATTCCAGCCCAGCTCCGAAATCCAGATCGGCTTTTCGGCGTCACCGTGGCGCACCATCACGTCGCGCAAATACAAATTGTGCGGGTAGTTGATAACGTTAGGCTTCAACCGCTGGTCTAGCGCCCCTGACCACAGCCCATACCCCTGCGCCGACATCACATCAAAGCAGTCACTGGCCCCAGCCGCGTACATCCGCTCTAAAAAAATGAGGTCATTCATGTTGGCCTCGTTGATGGCTACGGTGGGCGTCAGCGCCCCAGCCAGCACCACCGCACCCGGATTTATTTCCTTAATGCGGCCGTAAGCCGTGCAAAGCAGCTCGGTGTACTGCTCTGGGCTGACAGGCTGATTGAGGCCCCATTCAGCGTTGCCGTTGGGTTCGTTCCACAGTTGATAATAGCGGATACGGCCGTTGTACCTCTCAGCCACCGCCGCCGCAAAATCAGCAAAATCTTCGTAATTGTCCGGTGGGGCAAAGGTGCCGGTCGTTTCCACTGGCAGTTCCCGGCTCCAGTTCGGCGGATTGCTCAAGCGGGCAATAATTTCGATGTCATACGCTTCGGCCAAATCGACAATGTTGTCATACTTTTCCCAAGCAGAGCGGACCGGGTCATTACGGCGGTCTTCAAAATCGCCTTTACCGTGAATTTCAATATCTTCCCAGGCAAACTCCTGGCGTATAAAGCGGAACCCGGCCTCACTGGCCAGCTGCAAACTGACCGCTCGTTTTTCAACTTCGGCTTCCTCATTCAAAAAAGTGTTCACGCCGTAGGGTGATACATTGGCGACATTGGGAATAATTTCTGGGGCGAGATGGGGCTGGGGGCGAACGGCCGTATTCAGCCAATGTACTACCCCACGCAGCTGTGCCAACAGGGCATCCTCTCCCGTTAGTTCATACAATGAGCCAACAGGCGGCCACAAAGCCACCATTAGCAACAAGCCACTAACTCCCAACAACAACTTTTTCAACATAGCGCCGGATTATAGCGCAAAACATCATTTGCACATTCCATGATGCACTGCGTCAAGAGATCGGGTAAAATAACGTGCATACTTTGCGGTGGATACGGCCGTATGATAGACTTTTCCGCACCGAGATTTTCCAAATTAATAGACAAGAGGGACACGCATGTTATCACCAATCGAAAAGACCTTGTTTGCCTTTTTAGCACTCGTCTGTATCGTCGCCACCATCAACACCTTTGGCCAGATGTATAAAATCATCATGCGCGGCGAGGGGAAGCTTAAACTAGATGAGCTGCCGCGCCGCGCAATAAATGGTCTGGTTGCCCTCTTTTCGCAGGGGCGGATCATTCGTCACCGCAAACTCACCTCATTGTTTCATTACGGTGTCGCCTGGGGCTTCATCTTTTATGGACTCGTCAACGCCATTGAGGTTGCCGAAGGTGTCATTACAGGCTTTGAATTTCTGCCTAACAGCATCCTTGGCGACATCTACCGTTTCACCGCAGACATTTTTGGTACACTTGTCCTGATTGGTGTGCTTTACTTCATTTTGCGCCGCTTTGCCTGGGGCGACGAAGTGCTTACAGCGCGTGAAAACGTCACGCTTCACCCCAAAGCTCGTGCCAATGGCATCAGCAAAGATTCATTTGCCGTCGCTCTCTTTATCTTATTTCACATTGGCTTCCGCATGTTAGCCGTGGCTTTCCTGATTGCTCAACATGGCCCTGACCCGACACAGCCCGTCTCAAACCTCATTGCCCAAACTTTCTTGGCCAACGGTTCTGAATTTGCCCTCAATTTTGGCTGGCACGTATGCTGGTGGATAGCGATTGGTCTGGTGGTGATGTTCCTGCCTTACTTCCCCTACACCAAACATGCGCACCTGTTCATGGGTCCGGTCAACTTCATGACCCGCCCGGACCGCACTTATTTGGGCCAAATGTTCACCCTTGATTTTGAAGATGAATCAATCGAACAGTTTGGTGCAGCGACCCTGTTTGATTTAGAACAAACGCAAATTGTAGATGCCTTTGCCTGCATCATGTGTAACCGCTGCCAGGAGGTTTGTCCCGCGTACAATACGGGCAAAGAGCTGTCCCCGGCGGCCATCGAAATCAACAAGCGGTACCACATCCGCGAAAACATGCTGGATTTTGCCGGCGGCGGCGAAGCCACCATGCCGCTGCTCGATTTTGCCATTAGCGAAAGCGCTCTGTGGGCCTGTACTGCCTGCGGCCACTGCATCGAAGTTTGCCCGGTGGGCAACACGCCCATGCTGGACATCATGGACATACGCCGTGACCAGGTGTTGATGGCTTCGGCTTTCCCCAGCGAACTCAAGGGAGCCTTTGTGGGCATGGAGCGTACAGGCAATCCGTGGCAATCGACAGACGGCCGTATGGAATGGGCCAAACCACTCGACTTCCCAGTGCCTACCGTAGAAGAAAACCCCGATTATGAATATTTGCTCTGGGTCGGCTGTGCTGGCGCTTTTAACCCCGACGCGCAGGAAACCGTTCGCGCTGTCGCTACCATCATGCAGCACGCTGGCGTTAGCTTTGCCGTGCTTGGCGACGCTGAATCCTGCACCGGCGATTCCGCTCGCCGCGCTGGCAACGAATACCTCTACTTCGAGATGGCTTCCGGCAACATCGAAACGCTTAACGCCGCTGGAGCGGACAAGAAGCGCATCGTTACCAGTTGCCCCCACTGCTTCACAACTATTGGCAAAGAGTATGGCGAGTTAGGTGGCCATTATGATGTGTTCCACCACACCCAACTTATCTCCGATTTGGTAGGGCGCGGCAAGCTGCGCCTGAATGGCAGCAAGCTAGAAAGCGTCACCTACCACGATCCCTGCTACCTGGGTCGGCACAATGGCATCGTCACCGAGCCACGCGATGCGCTGGCCAAAGCTGGGGCAACGCTGCTGGAGATGGATCGCAGTGGCAAAGATTCGTTCTGCTGCGGCGCGGGTGGCGCACAATATTGGAAGGAAGAAGAACACGGCACGGAAGCAGTCAACGCCAACCGTTTCGCCGAAGCGCAAGGCACCGGGGCCACCACGCTGGCCGTCGGCTGCCCCTTCTGCGCCACCATGATGAGCGACGCCAACCGGGAAAAAGGCGAACCGATGCAGGTGAAAGACGTGGCTCAGGTTGTCCTGGAAGCAATGCAGTAATTTTTGCACTGGATTGTGGCAGTCGCTTTATATTTTGCCTGCGACTGCCACAGTTTTCTCAACTAAAGCATCTACCGCTTCCAATAAAGCCAGTAGCTCACAGCAAAATAAGCAACCGCTCCCAGAACAAATGCCCAGGAACTGATAGAAACTGTCAGAGCAAAAAACCTTGCAACCTTAGAAAAAACCACGTAAAACAAGAATGCGGCCGTAACAGCCAAAAGGATAGCTCTATCACGAATGGCTTCCCCTCGTTTATCTCGTCTTAATGGGTACAAAGGAGTGGCTGGTTCGATTAAGTACCAGCCACTGTGTGCATACCAGAGAAACCCGGCAAATGTGACAATTCCCAGAAGTATTCCCAGCCAAACAGGGCTACTCAATGCCACATAATAGCCAAAAAGAGCAGCCAACACTGCCCGACTGATGTAATAAGGGGTCAATTCTCGTTTCATTTATATCATTCTCCAGTTTGTGTTAATCAGCTAACCAAAACAGTTCATCAACTGAACTGCCTAAAGCGCGAGCCAACAGCAATGCAGTTTGCACGGAAGGAATAAACCGACCTTTTTCGATAGCAATAACTGACTGCCTGGTTAAATTCGCGGCCTCCCCCAATTCCTCTTGGGTGAAGCCATATTCTTTTCGCCGCTGCCGCAGCCTATTTGCGACTGGTTCATCCTTCTTTTTTGGTGACATTTTGGCTCCCGAAAATGTAATGTGTACTTTACATTTGGCATTTTAATTATTTTTGTCATTGGTGTCAATCCTTTTTGAATGTGTATTTTGCTAAAGACGGCCGTTCCCACCCCACAACTCGCCAAAAAAGTCCAGCCAGAGTATTATCAAAGTCATTGTTGAAATTTTTGGGAGAATTCAGGCAACCATGCAAAAAAAACGTGTAAAAATAGTGATTGTATTGTGGCTAACGGCCGTTCTAACCGCCTGTGGCGGCACAAATACCTACAGCGAAACCTTTGACGATCCTGGCAGTTGGCGCGTGGAAAGCAGCGGCGACGTTGTGGGCGAAGTACGTGATGGTGTTTTCGACTTCACCGTCAATGAAGATGAACTCACCAGCTGGACCACAGCTGGAGAAGATTTTAGCGATGGCGTCTTTTCTGTGGAAGCAACGCAGGTGACCGGACCAGACAACAACGCTTACGGCCTGCTGTTCCGCGTGGATGACGAAAATGACGACTTTTACTCATTCCAGATTTCTGGCGATGGCTTTGTCTGGATCGGCCGTTATCGTGATGGCGGTGCGGCAGAAGCGGAGCCGATTGTGAATGATTGGTGGTTTGAATCACCTGTCATCAACCAGGGTAATGCCACCAATAAGCTATCAGTCCAGGCCGAAGGCCAAAATCTTATCTTCTTCGTCAACGATCAAGAGGTGGGCCGCGTGACAGATGATGCCTTCAGTAGTGGCGACATTGGGCTAATGGTGCGAACGTTAGGGGTTGGCGGCGTACAGGTCCAGTTTGACAACTTTACCGTTGAGCCGTTGCCCTGAGTAGCGCCCGGCAAGTTGCTTAATTGGGAAAACCAGCTCGCTTTTACTTAACATCCCACCCACCTGTGTGGTATATTTTGGTTAAGCTCACGCTAACAAGCCAGCCACAAGACAATACACAATAGGTAAGAAGATTATGTCAAAATTGTACATTAGCTATGTTTCTAGAGACAAAGAGTTTGCCCAAGCGCTGACTGATGCTCTAAATCGCAAAGGTATTCAAACCATAGACGGCCGTTTAGGCCTCGGAGATAGTTTATCTGTTAGCATCCGCACCGGTTTGCAGCAAGCCTCCTATGTGGTGTTGGTGTTAAGCCAGGGTTTCTTTGATAAGTCGTGGCCTCGGTTTGAGTTTGAAGAAGTAGACAAGCTAGACAGAGCGTTTGAGGGAGACACAAAACTGCTGCCCATCTGGCATGACATCGACCCCCAAAAAGTTTCTTACTTTGCCCCAGAATTGGCCCAAAGAATGGGCGTTTCTACGCGGGTGGGCCTGGATATGATTGTGGAAGAGATTGTCGATGTTGTCCAAGAAACCCACTCCGACGGAGCTGCTTCTATCACTTCTGAAGCAATTCAAACCCAAAAAGGGTTCTTTCCAGATACGCCTCTGCAAAAGTCAATGGGTTCACCGCATAACGTTCTGATTGCCCTGCGCGAAAATTTGAATGCCTATTATAGTGAGAGTGAATTGCGCAGTCTTTGTTTGGATCTGGGTATTGAATATGAGAATCTGGGAGGTAGGAGTAAACCAGAAAAGGTGTTGGATTTAATTGGCTTCATGCAGCGGCGCGGCCGTTTAGAGCAGCTGGTTGACCTGGTTCGCCAGCAGCGCCCGCACAGCAGTTGGTAATTCCATGACCAACAATATCGTTTCCCCCAATACTCTGGCCGATAGTTTGCAAACGGCCGTTCGCTCTGAAGAACCAGATGAAATTGCGGATTCTGTCAAAGCAATTGTCGATCAACAAGCAGAACAGGCCGTTGTAGCTGAGCTTGGCCAACGGTTAACCGCGCGCCGGGTAACACCTGCGGACCAAACCGTTATTGTGTATGCCCTCAATGCCATCGAGCATACGGACACTATTGACCAGCTGGGGAAATTTCTACTCAATACCAAACATGAGCTAAATCTCCGCTCCACCGTTTTGGGGTTCATGCAAACTCGGATACAGAGTGAGCCGACCAAAACCTTAGCTTATTTTCGCCAGGTTTTGGACAGGGCAGAGCCAGCTTTCCATGAACGTATTTTGTCAACATTTGAGCTTGCTATCACCACCATTGTCGTTCCCCAAGCCAACGCCATTGTGCCTGAAGGCAATACCAAACAAATATTAACGGACGCCGGCATCAAGCCAGCCCATCTACAAGTTTCGCTCTTCAAAGATTTGGACAAGCTAGAACCGACACCCATTCCTCTTCCCAGTATTTTTGCTGAGGCGCTGGGTTTGCTCGGTGGTCAGGACGCGATTGATCTGCTGTGTCAACTGCTTGACCAACATCAGTCGGCCCAACTGCGTGAAGAACAAAGTGCGGTGAGCGGCAACGGCCGTTCCCCCGAAACCCAGCTCGATATAGGCCCTATTCGCGAACGAATTATGCTGGCCGCCGTGAATGCCTTGCGCCTGACCGAATCGGAAGCGGCCGTAAACTGCCTGGCCCAGACTCTGGTCAACAACCTCAACTACAAAGTCCAACGGCAAGCCGCCGATGCCCTGGGCAAATTGGGCTTCAAATCCTGCATTCCCCATTTGCTATCAGCCCTCTTTACAGAAAGCAATCAGGCTTTAAAAGAAAAAATTGGCAAGGCGTTGAGCGAAATTGAAGGCTGGCAGGAAAAAGCGTCACAATTGGTTACCCAACTCATCCAAAGTCCGGTGCAGCGTGATCATATTGATGCCAAAGTTGTGTTAACGGCCGTTCAGCCCAGCCAAGAAGAATTAACCAAAGACCCCCATCTGCTTACCGACTTTTTTATTGATGCGGCCGTTCGGCAATTTAACAACGAACGCCTGCTGCAAATTTTGGCCGATTTAATTAAAATCAGCACCAATAACAATGCCACCATCATCAATGAACAGCTAGAACTGTATCGGGAAAAAGAAAACGTTTCAGAAGAAATTCTACAAGCTCTGCGCGTGGAAATTGGGGGGGGCCAAGACCTTAAAACCCCTGCTCAACAAACTGGAAAAAAATCTGCTAGATTATTTCCAAAAGCCCATCGACAGCCTGAACACCGACACCCAAAGAATCTGGAAACAAACCATCTTCCTGGCCAATCTGGGCTTTGTGGTGCGCATCCTGTTAAATCTCGCCGTCTTTGGCATTGGCGGCTACTTCATGGTGGATTCCTACCAGCGCATCGTGGCTGGAACCCTCACCACACAGCAGCTTACGGCACTGATGGCCGTCTTCATTGGCGGTGGGGCCACGATGTTTGCCACCTTTTTTACGTTCCCCCTCAAACAGATCAAGCGGGCCGTCACCGACGTGGGTTTGGCCAATGTGGCCTTCATCTCCTACATTCACGGCGTGCTGCAAATTAGCCACACCTTCTCTTATTTTTACCTCAACGGGAATATCACATTTGACGAGATCAGACATGCGGCAGCTCAAATTGAAGATACATCCCACGAAGCCATTTTAACTTTGAATATTGCCGGTTCTGATGGGGATCAAACTCAGTTTGACAAAGCGCTTCTGGATCGCATTATAGGTATCGCCAACAAGCAAAACAGCGAAGCCCCTCCACCGACAACGCCTCCAGCAGCACCCAGTTAAAACGATGATGAATATGATGGCTGCCAGTTATGTTATCGTCGTCAACTCAGTTATAATAATATGAGACGATTCAACAGAAACGGCCGTTTCCCAACATCCCACATGGCAAACGACCGCAGCTTAACATTGAACGAAACCCGATGAAGTTATCATAATTTCACCCACTATCCTAACCGAACAGCGCGGCGGGAAACGGCCGTTTTCCGCCCACAACAACTAGCACAAGGAGTTCCCACAAACGTATGCTTGACACAGACAAGAAAAAAGAATCGCACTTAGCCAGCGGCGAGAATCCCGATCAGCTTTACATAAGTACAGCTGAAATCCTCAGAGATTACACACTGGCCAATGAAAGCCGCAACGCTAGCCTCATCGGACGGCGCGAAGTGCTCAGCGGCAAAGCCAAATTCGGCATTTTTGGCGATGGCAAGGAGCTGCCCCAAATTGCTATGGCCAAAGCGTTCCAAAAAGGCGATTTTCGCTCTGGTTATTATCGTGACCAAACCTTCATGTTTGCCACCGGGGCAGCCACCATCAAACAATTTTTTGCCCAACTGTACGCCATTGCCGACGTGTCGCTGGAGCCACAATCCGCCGGGCGGCAGATGAATGCTCATTTTGCCACCCGCAGCCTAAACCCGGATGGCAGCTGGCGAGATCTCACCCAGCAAATGAACACCTCTGCTGACATCTCCCCCACCGGCAGCCAAATGCCCCGCCTGGTTGGGTTAGGCTATGCCTCCCGCCTGTACCGGGAGCTCGATGAACTCAAATCACTCAGCCAATTTTCCCAGAATGGCAACGAAGTTGCTTTCGGCACCATTGGCAATGCCAGCTGCGCCGAGGGGCTATTTTGGGAATCGATTAATGCCATTGGCGTGCTGCAAGCCCCGGTGGTTCTTTCCATTTGGGACGACGGCTACGGCATCTCTGTCCCCAACGAATACCAAATCACCAAATCGAACCTGTCTGAACTGCTGAAAGGGTTCCAGCGCGAGCCAAACAGCAAGCAAGGCGGCCAATTGGGCAACCAAAATGGCTACGACATTTACACAGTGAAAGGTTGGGATTACATGGCCCTGGTGGAAACCTACCAGAAAGCCGTAAACATTGCCCGCCGAGACCACGTTCCGGCCATCATTCACGTTATTGAAATGACCCAACCACAGGGACATTCCACGTCTGGCAGCCACGAACGGTACAAATCCGATGAGCGCATGACCTTTGAAGAGGATTTTGACTGCATTCGCAAAATGCGGGAATGGATTATTGAGCAGCGCATTGCCAAACCAGGCGAGCTGGACCAAATTGAGCGGAATACCAGAAAATCAGTCGAGAATATCCGTACCAAACTGTGGAAAACCTTCTCGTTACCCATCTATAAAGAGCGGCAAGAAGTCGCCACTATCGTTGAAGAAATTGAACAACAATCGGCCAACAAAGATGAGCTGGCCCGTCTGCGGCGCAAGCTGTTGGAAAAGAAGTCGCCGTTGCGCCGCGACAATATGGAAGCGATTCGGGATGTGCTGCTGCTGGTGCGCAATGAGAACTTACCGGCCATCCATAAATTGGCCCAGTGGCGTACCAACCAATTGGCCATCAGCAAAGAGCGGTATGGGTCCCATTTGTACAGTCACTCGGCCGAAGCGCACAAAAATGTGCCAGAAATCAAGCCAGTTTACACGGCCGATTCCATCACGCTAAAAGGGTATGAAGTGCTGAATCGTGCCTTTGATGCCATTCTGGGGCGTGACCCTCGGGTGATTGCCTTTGGTGAAGATGTTGGCAAACTTGGTGGCGTCAACCAGTCAATGGCCGGGATGCAGGCCAAATATGGCAAGCTGCGGGTGTCAGACACGGGCATTCGTGAGGCAACGATTTTAGGACAGGCGATTGGGCTGGCGATGCGAGGATTACGGCCGTTAGCCGAAATACAGTACCTCGACTACCTGCCCTATGCCCTGCAAATCATGTCTGATGATCTGGCCACCGTTCAATGGCGCACGCGCGGCGGCCAAAAAGCGCCGGTCATTGTTCGCACGCGCGGCCACCGGCTGGAAGGCGTCTGGCATGGCGGCTCGCCGATGGGGGCTGTGGTGCATTTGCTGCGCGGGATGCACATTTTAGTGCCGCGCAACATGGTGCAGGCCGCTGGCTTTTACAACACGCTGCTGCAAACAGACGAGCCTGCCCTGGTGGTGGAAGTTTTGAGCGGCTACCGGCTCAAGGAACGCGTGCCAGACAACCTGACCGAGTTTACCATTCCGTTGGGCGTGCCAGAAGTGGTGCGCGAAGGGGATGATGTGACCGTTGTGACCTATGGAGCGATGGTTGGCGTGGCCCAGCGGGCGGCCGATTTACTGGCTCGCACCGGGATTGAGGTAGAGTTGATTGATGTGCGCTCTCTGCTGCCGTTTGATCTGAACGGCCGTATCCTCCAATCGCTCAAGAAAACCAGCCGCATCCTCTTTTTAGATGAAGACGTACCGGGTGGCGCCACCGCCTACATGATGCAGGAAGTGATCGAAAAGCAAGGCGGCTTTTACTGGTTGGACAGCGAACCGCGCACCCTGACAGCTACAGAACATCGTCCGGCCTACGGCTCCGACGGCAACTACTTCTCCAAACCCAACGCCGAAGATATTTTTGAAGCCGTCTACGACATCATGAACGAAGCCGAACCGGCCCGCTATCCGATTTTCTACCGATAAATTACTTAATTACCCAATTACTCAATGACAAAACGTAATGAGGTAATTGAGTAATTGCAGTCGAGGAACAAATGGCAACAAAAGTCATCATGCCCGAAATGGGTGAAGGTGTAGTCGAAGGAACGGTGTCTCGCTGGCTTAAGCAGGTTGGCGAGACCGTGGATCAGTATGAACCGATATTAGAAATTGAAACCGACAAGGTCACCACAGAAGCAACGGCCGAAGAAGCCGGTACGCTCCTGGAAATCCTGATTCCTGAAGGGGAAACGGTAGACGTTGGCACCGTGCTGGCCTTCATTGGCCAGCCGGGCGAAACGCCGCAGCAAAATGGGGGTGCGCCAGCCAAAGCGCCTGCGCCGGAACCCAAACCCACGCCAGAACCAATGCTGACGTCAGCGCCAACGGCCGTTTCTAACGGCAAACCGCAACGCTACACCGGCCGCATCAGTCCAGTTGTGGGACGTATCGCCGCTGAACACGATGTAGACTTAAATCTGATAACTGGCACGGGGCGAGACGGCCGTATCACCAAAAAAGACATCCTGGCCTATATCGAACAGCGCGAGGAGCAGCCCGCTCCGCAACCCGAGACAATGCCTGCCCTTCAAGAACCAATCCCTCAACCTGTCACCCCCGCACCCCTGCACCCCCGCACCCCTGCACCCGTTCCTGGCGAAGTCGTCCCCCTCAACAACATGCGCCGGGCCATTGCCGAGCACATGGTGCGCAGCAAGCACACCAGCCCCCATGTGACCACTGTGTTTGAGTTTGATTTTACGGCCGTTGCCCGCCATCGCGCCGCCCACAAAGCTCAATTTGCCCGCGATGGGGCCAATCTCACCTTTACGGCCTATATTGTCGCCGCCACGGTGGAAGCCTTAAAGCAGCATCCCATGGTCAACAGCACCTGGACCGACAGCGGCATTGAGCTAAAGCGGCGGATAAACATCGGCATGGCCGCCGCCATCGACGATGGTTTGATTGTGCCCGTCATCAAAGGAGCAGACGGCATGAACTTGCTCGGTCTGGCCCGCACCATCAATGATCTCACCGAGCGGGCACGCCACAAGCAGCTTCAGCCCGGCGACGTGCAGGGTGGCACCTTCTCCATCACCAACCACGGCACTTCCGGCAGTTTGTTTGCCACCCCCATCATCAACCAGCCGCAGTGCGGCATCTTGGGCGTGGGCAAAATTGAGAAGCGGGTGAAGGTGATTGACGATGCGATTGCGATACGGCCGTTGGCCTACGTCAGCTTCACCTTCGACCACCGCATCCTGGACGGCAAAACGGCCGACGATTTTGTCAGTACCATCAAGGACGTAATTGAGAATTGGCAGTAACTATCTTGCATTTCCCCGGAAACTTCTAAAAAAACATACTCTTTAACAGTTTCCGGGGAAATCCCTAAGCCATTCATGAAAATCATGAATGGCTTTTTTTACGGCCGTTTTTGTGATTTTCCACCAAAATATCAATTTTCTTGTTGAAAATGTAATAATTTTCAATATTTTCCTTGACAATCTTAATACAGTTAATTATTATTCTTGTCATTCAGCTAAAGATTCTTAACACTTTGATCAATTTCTCGAAGTACGACCCTAAGGGTTTTTCATTTCTTAACCAAACCATTAGACGTCAAAACCCTTAGGGTCTGGACGTTGAAAGGCAAATAATATGAATAATTCAAAACCATTACGGCCGTTCTTCATCATTTGGTCGGGGCAAGCATTATCGTTGGTGGGCAGCGCCGCCGTGCAATTTGCCCTCGTTTGGTGGCTAACGCAGAAAACCGGCTCCGCCACCATTTTGGCCACTGCTGCGCTGGTCGGCTTTTTGCCCCAGGTACTGCTCGGCCCCTTTGCCGGGGTGCTGGTGGACCGCTGGAGCCGCCGCTGGACGATGTTCTTGGCCGACGGCTTTATCGCTCTGGCCACCCTCCTGCTCGCCTACCTTTTCTGGATCGAAGCGATTGAAATCTGGCACATTTTTGCCCTGATGTTTGTTCGCTCACTGGGCGGCGCGTTTCAGAGCCCAGCGATGCAAGCCTCTACGTCCCTCATGGTGCCACAAGAACATCTCACCCGCATACAAGGCATCAACCAAATGTTGGAAGGCAGTTTGGGCATCATCGGTGCGCCGCTAGGAGCGCTGCTTTTAGCAGCCTTGCCCATGCAGGGCATCCTGGCAGTGGACGTGGTAACGGCGCTGTTTGCCATCATCCCCCTGCTCTTCATCGTGGTGCCCCAGCCAGAAAAATCGGCCGAGGAAATAGCTACCGGGCAAAAAACACCCTACTGGACGCAAATGCGGCAAGGTCTGGCCTACGTTTGGGCCTGGCCCGGCATCTTACTGCTGATGCTGCTGGCGATGCTGGTCAATTTTGTCCTGAC
>JBNKLQ010000075.1:0-23005 GCA_050292445.1 Promineifilaceae bacterium (SeqCode)
GGTTGCCTTTGGCATTGCCGTTTACCAAATTCAGTTTTGTGCGGGAGATTGAGAATAATACAGTTTTAGGTTCTAGATGAAACAGGACGCTGATGAACGCTGATAAACGCAGATCACAAACTGATTAATCTGCGTCATCAGCGTCAATCCGCGTCCCAATGTTTTTTTATTTTTTTACTACCCAAAAACTCTGGTGAGAAGAAAATAGATAAGCCTATGACAAATAAACCCATCATTGATGAAAGTGAGGTAATCACCCTCTTAAGCCAATTTTTCAACCAACCAGTTTATGAACTTGCGCCGCTGGGAACCGGGCAGATTGCCCTTGTTTTCTCCTTTCGAGTTGGCGATCAAGAATTTGTCATCCGCTTTGTGGAGAATAAGATGGCGCACACGCTCAAAAAGGAAATTGTGGTAGCAGAGTTGTTGCAGGGGAGCGAGGTGCCGCTGCCACCCATTTTACATCAAGGCACCCTGGCTGAATTTCATTTTGCGATTGCGCCAAAGGCCGCTGGACTGCCGCTGGATGAGTTGACGGCAGAGCAACATGAGCAAGTTGCGCCCGACGTGATCTCTATGTTAGATGCGATTCACCAGGTTGATGTGAGTGGCACGCAAGGGTATGGTGGTTTTGATGAAACGGCCGTTGGTCAATTTTCTAGCTGGCCGGAATATCTTTTGAGCGTGGCCGAGGAAGAGGAAGAGGGTTTTTACGGCAAGTGGCATCGGCTGTTCGAGGAATCGTTTTTGGAACGGCCGTTATTTGAACAGCTCTACACAGAAATGCAGCGCTTGTTTGTCTTTCTGCCCGAGGAACGTTATTTGGTGCATGGCGATTATGGTTGGAACAATGTATTGGCAGAGGCGGGGAAGGTTACGGCCGTTTTGGATTGGGCCAATGCCCTCTACGGTGATTTCCTCTTTGACATCGCCTACCTGTCCGCTTTTCAGCAATATTATCGTGCACATCATCAGGCGGTTCCGCACTATTTGGAACGGATTCGCTGCTACCAATGTTTTTCCAGTTTAGATGGGCTGCGCTTCTTCGCCAAAACGGACAACTACGACGGCTATCAATGGATCAAGCGCGGTATTGCCAAGAATTTGGGATTTGGATGATTGACGTTACCGAATATGATCTGCCCAGTCACAAATCTCTCAATCGCTTTAAGGCTGGTCAGGCAGTAACGTCACGCAACGGAAGCCGGTGCTGGGGACGAGGCGGAATTCGGGGGCGCGCTCGCTGGCGCGGTTGGTGGTGCGCAATTGTTCTGTAAGGCTGTCGTAGCCGCCGCCACGCATGACGCGATCATCGGTGACGCTGACTTCGGGGCCGGTGGGGTTTTCTGCCGGGGTGCGATCATAGTAGATGGCGTCGTAGCCATCGGCGACCCATTCCCAAACGTTGCCCGCCATGTGGTACACGCCAAACGGGCTGGCACCTTCAGACAGGCTGTTGACCGGCTGCAAATTGTCAAAGGTTCCTGCAAAGACGGCAGGGATGGTGCCTGCGTCGTTAATTTCTAACGTGTCGCCCCAGGGATAGAAACGGCCGTCTCCTCCCGTCGCCGCCAATTCCCACTCAGCCTCTGTGGGCAGCCGTCCCCCCACCCATTGGCAGTAAGCATTGGCCCCATGCCAGCTTACATTGTTAATCGGATAATCGCCAAAACTTGCCACAGCAACATACTCAATTGTATTGTCCGTGAGGTAGCTAAGCCGGGTCTCAAAATTGGTGGAAAGACAGGTAAAGCCATTGCAAGCACTGACGTAATCGCCCAACGTATTGAGGAAAGCAGCATACTGCGCCACGCTCACCTCATATAGATCAATCGCAAAGGAATTGACCGTGACTTCATGCCGGGAGCGTTCGTCTGGTTCGGCCAGTTCATCCTCGTCCCGAGCGCCCATCATGAAGGTGGTGGCGGGAATAATAACTTGCGGCATTCCGTCCAATTCACGGGTCAGCACAATTGTAGGTGTAGGGGTCGGAATGCTGGTAGCGGTGGCCGTCGGCTGTGGTGTGGGCGTGTTGGTTGGTGAAGGGGTGGGGCTAGGCAGGGGTGTACTGGGAACGGCCGTCACTGTTTCCGTCACCACAATAATTTCTGTGGGAACGGCCGTTGGCGTCTGCGACGGTACCGTGGTTGGCGTCTCGGTTGGAGCCAGTGTTGCTGTGGCTGTCGGCGGCAGGCTGCCATTCTGCGCCAAATAAACCAGATCATCTGGCGAGTGGCCTTCCCAAATGAAAAACCAGCCTGCTGCCCCAGCCACTCCCGCAATAATGAGCAAAAACAGCAAAAAGAAGAGGCAGGAACGGCCGTTGCTCGTTTTTGCTTTCTCTGCTTTAGGCGTCGGCACCACAACCTGCTGTGCCTGCCCCATCGCTACGGCCGCAGGCGGAGGCGGCAAATCGCGCGGTGCCGTAGAAAGCGGCGGGCCAGAAACAGCCGGGGGCGGAGGCGGCTTAACGAGCGGCGAAGCCACGGAGTCCGGATCATCGTTGACTGTATCCAAGGTGACAATCCCTACTTCTTCAGGCTGCTTGATGGCTTGCTCAACGGCCGTTGCCAGCAAATTACCATTTGGATACCGGTCGCCCGGCTCTTTGGCCAACGCTTTCAGGATAACGGCCGTTAGCGCCGGACTTAAATCGGGACGCACTTCTTGTGGCGAGGGAGGCAGTTCTCCCATCTGCTTCATGGCAATTTCTAACGGGGCAGCCCCTTCAAACGGCCGTTGCCCGGTAAACATCTCGTACAAAACAACGCCCACGGCGTACAAATCGCTCTGTGGCACCACGCTGGCGGAGGAGATGGCTTGCTCTGGCGCGACGTAGTGGGGCGAGCCAAAAATATCCCCTTTTGTTTCGCTGTCTGCCAGCAAGGCCAGGCCAAAATCGGTAAGGTAGGAACGGCCGTCTTCCCCCAGCAAAATATTCGATGGCTTTACATCCCGATGGATGATCCCCTTGCTGTGCGCATAATCCAACGCCCCGCACAGCTCCCGCACATAGCGCGCCGCTTCCAAGGCCGGTATCCATTCCTTTTGCGCTTTCAGCTCCGCCAAATAGCTGAACAAATCCCGACCAGGAATATACTGCATGGCCATATAAAACAGGCCAGACACCTCACCATAACGATACAGCCGCACAATGTGAGGATGTTCCAGTTGGGCAATCGCCTGGGCTTCCCGCTCAAAACGGGCCCGGTACGCCTCATCAGCCCGATACACCGCATCAATCACCTTGATGGCTACTTCGCGCTTCAGGCGACTATCGCGCCCGCGATAAACGCGCGCCATGCCCCCGTATCCTAGTAAGGAAACGAGTTCATATTCATCTAACTGCTGCCCAATGAGCGGATCTTGATTGAGATTTGTCATAGATTCGGAATGGGACGCAGAGCACACAGAGATTAATAGAGACCAGTGAGAATAATGAGATTTTTCTCTAAACTCTCTATGATCTCATTGCCCCTTACTTTTCTCTGCGTCCAAAATTTCATCGCTTAATCAGCAGGCCTCGTTTTTCGTAGGAGGTGCTAACGATGCGGTGCAGATCATGCACGTATTGGTTCAGGCCAGTGGCAAAGGAGTCTAACTGATCAGCAATAATGCGCACGGCTAAATCCTGGCGGCCAACGGCCGTTAACATCGCCACATGGGGCCGAAAATCACGCACCGTTACATGCATCAAATCATCGGCATCGGTCAGCACACCCCAGGCCAGCTCCTTCTTTTCGTTGTCATCTTTGGCCGTCATAAAGCGGGTCAGGCTGCTGCTGGGGGAGACACGCCCTACGTTAGAGAACACTTCACGCCCCTTGATCAAATCATTTAACACATCAAATTGACCCGGAATTTTATCCAGCAATCGCTGTAAAGGCACGGGCAAATGAGCCAGCAACCGAATCGAATCTACACTGATGCTTTCACCCGTGCTGGCGCGTATCTTGGCCTGGTTCAACACCTCACCAAACCCGGCCAGCATCGTCAGGTACGATTTTTGCAGCTTCTCGAACTGGCCAAAAATATGCTGTCTGCTGCGGTTTGCCCGCTCATAGTTGCGCAGCGCCGCCAGCGTACGCTGATGCTCGCCGATCAAATCCAGGTTGGCCAGCGGCACTTCAAACGTCATCGGGTAAACGCGGTCGCGTGGGCTGCGGCGGCTTGCATCCACCGGAATGAGGATGACGGGATTGTTGGCTTGGCTTTGCAGGGCAGCCAAGGCGGTTTTGGCTGCTGGTTGGGTACGGTCGTCTGCCAATAACAGTTCCAATTGTTCCACCAACTCCGGCGCAGGCCGGTACACCAGGCTGTGAATGGTGCGATACAGCACCAGCAAATCATTCACCGTCATGCGCAGCAAATCGTTGCGCTGCTTGAACAACTCACGCAGCTCTAAAATGGCAGGCAGGTTGACTGCCGTGGTTTCGGCACCAACTTCTTGGGCAACATGCGGGGCCGCTTGAATCCGCTGCCGGTCGCTGGGGCGCAGCGTTAGTTCGGGCGCATACGGCCGATTTTGTGGCCCCGTCGTTGCTGGTAAGCTATGTAAATGCACCGCCCAGGCCAACGCCTCATTTGTCAAAATTTCAGCCACAGCTGCGCCCCAAATCCCATCAAAAAAGATGTGAGACAAATCAAAAACAAACGTTTCGCCCGTATCGAAAATGGTCAGCGGCTGGTCGCCAATAGCCCGTTCTGCCTGGCGCAGGTTGGCCAGTGGTTGGTGGCGTGACTGCTGATCCGTGTTGATCCAGATCGGTGCCTGGCGCAAGCTGGTAATTTCCTGGCGCAGCCCCTCACTGGTGCCACCTAAAAATTCGGGCATAGCCGCCCGCTTCATCTGGGCCAGTTCGGCCAGCTGGACTTGTTCCCTTTTTGTCGGATTGTGCATCAGGTTGGCGATGTAGCCGCGCATGGTGGCTACGTTTTGGGGACGGCCGTTTTTATCGGCGCAAGCAGGAATTAAATAGTAGTGACCCTGATGAATAATGCCGATCTGCAGCTGCTCTAGCGGAACTGGCTTGCGCTCTTCACCGTACAGCGCCGGTTCTAAATAGGCGCGAATGCTGAGCTGCTGCTGGTAGGCGGGTAAGGCCTCGGCTTCAGCAGCGGTAATTTTCTTTTGCCATTCGGTATGCACAGAAGCAGGCAAATCGGCCAGGGCATTGGCTAAAAAGGCATCAAATTTGCGGCGACGATAGGCGGGATAATCTTCCTGCGGCTGGACATCGGCTCCACGGCCGTACGGCCGTGAGCGTTCCCAGCGCGTGTACAAATCGGCAAAGCGTTCGCTGTTGGGTAGTTTGGCGGTAAGTTCGCGCAGGGTACTGGTGTAGACCCGCTCGCGCCATTCATTTTCCAACAGATTGTAATATTGGTGCAGGCAGTGAACGGCCGTCATGGCCAGGGCCGTTACCCGATCTACCGAGGAAAGTTGAATGCCGTGTTGGCGCAAGGTTGTGTCGAAACCGTGGGTTTCGCAAGCGTGGCGGGCGGTATCATCACGCAGAGCATAATCAATGTAAAATTGCCAGATGCCTTCGGGAAAAGAAGCATCTACTTCTTTACCAGCCAGTTTGAGCAAATTTTGGTACGCCCACAAAACGGCCGCTGGACCGGCAAAAAAAGTACCGTAAACCGCTTTATCTAACAACGCTTGGTCTATTCCTTTGAAGAGTAGATAAATGTCTCGTTTGACGGTTTTGGCAGGCGGCTTGCGGCTGGGCAAGCGCAGCAAGCCATTCAGGATCACGCTAGGAACGTTACCGGCCGGAGCGTACCGGGCAATAGCAGCCACCAGCTTATCGATTTCGGGCAAGGACAAGGACGACAATTCATGCACCTTCTGTGTGTAGGCAATTTTACGAAGAGTATGAATGGTAGCTTGAGTGGCGTCAATGGCCCGTTTACGGTCGTCCACAAGACGTTGCCTTTGCGTATGATTGAGTTAAGTACTACAAGATGGTGCGCGCTTATTATGCCGAATTTGCGGTTTACTGTAAACCCTTAGCCGATTTTGACGTTGCGCCAAACGGCCGTTTCTCCCCACGGATCATAAACAGCGCCATTTTCTGTAATGTTTGCCGTTCCCCCCGGCTTTCCCCTACCCTGGAGCAGCTCAAAAATAGCCGCCCCCAGCCAGGCGTCTTCTGGCATTGGCTCCTGCTGCCAATTGGGCAGCACCTTTTGCAAATAGTTGGTGCTGGTCTGGCCGCTGTGGAAAGTAGGCTCCTGCAAAATGGCCAGCAGGTACGGAATGTTAGTCGTTACGCCCAGCACCACGGTTTGCTGCAAGGCGTGGACCATCTTGGCAATGGCCTCGTCTCGCGTGTGCCCCCAGGTGATGACTTTAGCCAGCATGGGATCATAGTAGGGTGAAACGGCCGTTCCCGACACAATACCGTCATCCACGCGAATACCTGGACCAGACGGCCGTTCATAGCACGTAATTTCCCCAATCGAGGGTAGGAAATTTTGCGCCGGGTCCTCGGCATAGACGCGACATTCAAGGGCGTGGCCCCGCTGCCGAATCTCGTCCTGGCTAAAGGGCAGCGGCTCCCCGGCGGCTATGCGAATTTGCCAAATGGCAATATCGACACCCGTCACCAATTCTGTAATCGGGTGCTCCACCTGAAGACGCGTGTTCATCTCCAAGAAGTAAAACCCGCCCGACTCATCGACGATGAATTCTACCGTGCCCGCACTGCTGTAGCCTACCGCCTGCGCCAGCGAAACGGCCGCAGCCGCCATGCCCTGCCGCAAAACGTCGTCCTGAATCACTGGTGCTGGCGTTTCTTCAATAATTTTTTGATGCCGCCGCTGGATCGAACATTCCCGCTCAAACAGATGCAGGACCTTGCCGTGCTGGTCACCCAGCACTTGAATTTCCACATGGTGAATCTCGGTGAAATATTTTTCGACCAGGATGTGGCTGTCACCAAAGGAGTTTTGGGCTTCGCTGCGGGCAGCCTGCACGGCCCCGGCAAACTCGTCGTCGGACCAAACCACGCGCATCCCTTTGCCGCCACCACCTGCACTGGCTTTGATGAGAATGGGATAGTTGATGTGGGAAACGGCCGTTTGCAGTTCCATCACATCCATCCCCGCCCCATCCACACCGGGCACAATGGGCACACCCGCTTGCTGCGCCAGCTCACGCGATTTAGCTTTACTGCCCATCAGCTCAATCGCTTCCGGGCTAGGGCCAATAAACACGATGCCCCGCTCGGCACAGGCGTTGGCAAATGCGGAATTTTCGCTCAAAAAGCCATAGCCGGGATGGATTGCTTCGGCCCCACAACTGGCGGCAATGTCTAAAATGGCGTTCTGGTTGAGGTAAGTGTCTGTGGCGCTAACGCCAGGCAGCGTGTACCGTTCATCAGCCAGCTTTACCCAGGAGGCATCAGCATCGGCATCAGAATGGACAGCAACGGCCGTAACCCCCAATTCATGACAGGCCAAAATCAACCGTCGCGCAATTTCCCCTCGATTAGCAATCAAAACCTTTTGAAACATACAAACAAAACTCCCGCAGATTTATGGACAAGCCCTAACTTTACCATAAACCTGCGGGAGAGAAAGTAACTGATTACTGTCCTAGCTACATATCACTTTTGGAATTGGACACTGATGAACACTGGTTTACACAGATAAAAAACATAAATCAGTGGCTATCTGTGTTAATCTGTGTCCTATTTTTCTTTTCTCGCTCAAACTGATATGTGGCTAGATTACTGTCTACTGTTTACCGATCACTGCTCTACGGCCACCCAACCTCCACGGCGTGGCACATATCGCGCGCCACCCAGCCATAATCAGTGCCCGGTGCCGGGTTAAAAATTGCCATGGTTATGGGGTCGGACCCATCAGCGGGATGGTAAAAAACATTAACATACACAGCTTCATACGAAATTTCCAGGTCTTTTATCCAGCCGCTGTCTTGCCAGCCTGCCTGGGCCTCCCAACTAGCTAGGGAATGGCCGTTGACCTCCACAACTTCGTACGTCCCGGCTTCGGCCACATCCCCACTTACTTCAAAGTTGATACGCAAACATGCCCGTCCGGAGATACGCGGTGGCTCTGGAGTCGCCGTACTATCAGGAACATCAGTAGGTAATGGCGTTGGCGTTGAAGTCACGGCAACTGGCGCGTCTGGCTTCTCGGGCAAAGCATTGACTTTGTCAGAGGCCCCTTGCACAGCATGCTGGGGCAAAGCTACGACAAACAACAAGGCCAAAAAGGCAAAAATTGGCGGAACATATTTCATCATTTAACTCCTACCGGTGTGACCACACTGACTATGGCATCAGGCGCAAAAGCTGCCTGATGCCAGTGCAGCACACCACTGATTACACAACAATTAAGAATATGTTTCGCAATATAAAGGGAATTTGTAACAATTCATCTCGCCATACAGCATAAGCGTTATGAATTAGTTACAGCGTTATGATCACGCAGCCAACTGGTGGCAAAGTCTACGGCCGTTTTCTGCGAAAATAGCCGACATTCAGCCAATCCAACTTTGCCAATTTTCACCAGATGGAGCTTTTCAAACTCAGCCCCAATTTTGGGGAACTGGTCATCGTCGTAATCTATTTCATCATACCACTGCCAGACGCGACGGCCGTTTAGCCAAATCGGTGCTCCCTGCTGCATAAGCTTAGCCACACCTGCCCGCACTTCCCCAAGATGAAACGATGTGTTATTGGCGTGCCCCACACCCAGGAGAAGCACGTAACCCTCCAAATCATAAATGCGCGCCAGCGGCGATTGCTCCCCCAAGCCAAAGGCCAGCTGGTGATCTGCCGTTATTTTGACGGCGTGTTTGCCCCAGGCAGCAAAAGAAACAGCGGGATGGTTGCTGCGGAAAACGCCGGGCCAGGTGCGGAACAGTTCAGGGATGACGCCCATGCTGCGTGTCGGCGTTAGCTGAGGATCAAAGGCAGGCATTTCGTCGCGAATGATTGTATGCCAGGCTGCTGGCACCGGTGGATTTTGCCAGGGTGCGGGGTCTGAATAGTCGCTGGAGTGCGTGGGCATCACCAGCGTACCTGCTTCGGTTAGCACCTCTAGCAGCGCTTGAATCACAGCCACTGGCCCACCCGGCACGTACCCAATCTGGCTCAGGCTGGAATGGACCAATACGATCATCCCTGGCTGAACACCCAGCGCGTGCAAATCATCTAATAAGATTTTTTTTGTAAACGGCCGTTCCGACCGTTCAACAACTTTTTTCTCGCTCATTACTTGGTTTGACCAAACATCAAGACGGAATAAGATCGCTCAACTGCTCGGCAGTATCGGTTAAAGCGCGAACGAATTGCCAGAAAATTTGCATAAGCAATGAAGACAACAAGCCCAAACATAACAATCAAAAAGGGCGAAAATCCGAAACGCAATTGACCGATTATCGCCAAAACAACTATTCCTTCTGCCAAAAAAAGCACGCGAATGAGCCGAAATCTACTGATTTGTGCAGCAATATCAGCATATAACAGCGCGCTGTGATTCATGACATAAAAACGCATTTTCCCAACGCAAGCAGCCAAACCGTCCAAATCACGTTCTTTACTAGGCTGATTCGCAAAAGACCCTAAAATGGGATCATCATACAAAGCAACTTCATTATCTGAAACATATTTAGGCATGCGTCTTTTTTTAATACGGTCCAATAACCACTCAAAAGCTCGTTCACCAACGTATTCAGAGACAATTCCAACGCCATATGCTAGTGCAATAAATACAGGTGCAAGAATCGCTGAATTCATAAATACAGGCTGTTGCAAAAAAGGAGAGGTAAGCAAACTTTTAATATCACTTGGGAACCAGCTTGAAATAGAAAAAAATGTGGAAATAACTATTAATGAACCGGCTACAAGATATTCAACAATAAGTTTCGTTGTGTCCATGTTTTATCCTACTCTTTTTGAATTTGAGTAAAAAGATAATGTGTAAACTCGTTTGTATTGCGGCTCTTAATATATTGCTGTTCATTCAGTCTGGAATCAAATTGTGCCTTAACGTATCTTCGTGTAAACGAAAATGTTGGGATTTCTATTCGGGCAGCATTCTGTTTAATTCTGTTTACTGTTATTGTCATATCTGCGCCAAATGGATGCTGCCAACCATAAAATTGGGTGATTCTGTCCCACAAGAATTCGGTAGGATTGTGAAATCTCTCAGACTTCGAGGCTAGGTCTTTGTAATAAGACAATAAGTGCATCACCCAGATCCGGTCACAATCTCGCAATCCCAAGCGATCCCTTCCCTTTATTTCTATTCCAATATATGGATTATCATGAACGCTAATCATGCCCAAAATCATCTCTAATTCTTTAGGAGTATACTCATTTTCACACAAAACCTTTGCTGCCAATGCTGTGCCTTCTTGCATATGCAATATTCGGCTCTCAGGGCTGCTCCACTTGGTTTTATCTTCGAGAGCAAAATAACCAATATCATGCAACATGATGCCTGGAACAATTAGTCGGCTCAGTTTTTCTTCTTCAATTAAATTTATTGCAAAATTTGTGGAAAAAAATATATGAAACGGATCATACCAGCGCCTTTTTGTTTCATCTTGATATTGCAATAACAACCAATCCAAAACGCTTCTTTCCCGTTCATTCAGTCTGGCACGTAGGGCTGTTTCTAATTTTGACTGGTAATTCTCTGCAATTTCTTGAAGACTTTCGATCAATTCCTGTTGCCCGCTCATACGTACACCTTCGACGTCAATTTTTAATCAAATGAACAGCTTCATATCACAAGAAACAAGCAGTTATGTGCAATTAATCTTCTCGCCACCACGGCTGGCGCTTTTGCAAAAAGGAGCTCATTCCCTCGCGCCCTTCATCGCTGTCGCGCAGCCGGGCGATGAGTTTGGCGGTGTAGTCCCGCATCGCTTCTTTGGGCTGATGGGCCACCTGACGGATGAGTTCTTTGGCGACAGCTTGTGCGCCTGGGGCGGCTTGTAATAGCTGCTGGATACGTTCGGATACGGCCGTATCCAGCTCCTCCTCCGCCACCACATGATTCACCAACCCCAAGCTTTGGGCCTGGGCAGCCTCAAACCGCTCCCCGGTGAGGAACAGCTCACGCGCATTGTTGGCCCCAATCTTGGCCAACACAAATGGTGAAATGACGGCAGGCACAATGCCCAGCCGCGCCTCGCTAAAGCCAAATTTGGCCCGGTCCACCGCCACCACAACGTCGCAGCAGCTTACCAGCCCCACACCGCCGCCAATCGCCGCCCCATTCACCCGACCAACCACCGGTTTGGGACATTGATCCACTATGAGCATGAGGTCAAAAATCGCTTCGCCATCCTGCACATTTTCAGCAAAGGTGTAGTCAGCGGCAGCCCGCATGAAGCTTAAATCAGCCCCGGCACAAAAGGAACGGCCGTTACCTGTCAGCACCACCAGCCGCACCTCTTTTTGCTCGGGGATAGTTTGGAATACGGCCGTTAACTCCCTGATCATCGTCGGCGTCAGTGCATTGTGCACCGTTGGCCGATTCAAGGCCACCGTCAATACCGCCCCATCTTGCCTAACTTCAATTTCGCTGTTCACGCTGCCTCCCGAAGATCATAATGTTGGCTAATTTTGGCAACGGCCGTTTCTGGATCAATCTCACCACTGTCAATGATCAGGCTGGGACGGCCGTTTACAAGTTGGAATGGGTCTTCCAACGTCGCCAACTTCTCCATCAAGATATCTGCCGAATGAATTTTATTCCATTGCCGCCGTGAATCATCCGCCACGCGCTCCAGCATGATCGCCTGGTCACAGGTGATTTGTACCAGGCAAGCCTCACCGCCGAGTTCTTCTGCAAAATCACAGTAAAGATCAACAATCTTCTGACGGGAGGGTGCAAAAACCATCGTAAAAATAACGCCTGGACAATTGGATACGGCCGTTTCTTCCAGCGTAGCCAACCGCACCTTGCGTATTAACCGGTTGTAACCTGGCGTACCCCTAGGAAAAAGCGGCTCCACAAAATCTACAATCATATGGTTGTGAACCAACAGCAACCCCGTTTTCTCTGCCAAAATTTGGGCAACGGTCAGCTTACCTGCCGCTGGTGGTCCGTAAAGTAAAACAAACTTTATTGCAGTATCATCACTCGCCACAGCAACTCCCAAAGTTAACCATTAACCATTTACAATTTACCATTATCCATTATCACCACACCGTCTTCATTGAGCCGCCATCCACGATTAACGTCTCGCCGGTGATGTAACTGGCCGCATCGGACAGCAAAAACGCGCCAGCTCGACCAAACTCCTCGATGGTGCCATACCGGCCCCAAGGAATTTGCCCTTCCTGCATCGCCTGCTGCTCAGCCACGCTGCGCCCCGCACTTTTAGCCCCAAGCGCGTCCAATGACTTCACTCGGTCGGTCAAAATACGGCCCGGTACCAGATTGTTCACCCGAATCTGCTCCGGTGCCAGCTCGCGTGATAAGCTTTTGAGCAAACTCACCACGCCGGAGCGCATCACGTTAGACAACAGCAAAATATCAATCGGCTCCTTCACGGAGGAAGAGGTAACGGCTAAAATCGAACCGCCACCGCGCGCGCGCAATTGGGGCAGCACGGCCCGAATCATACGCACGCTGCTCATCATGGTCAGCTCAAAAGCAGCCTGCCAGGCGGCATCATCAAAGTCATCAAAGCCACCGGCTGGCGGACCACCGGCGTTGACGACCAGCCCATCCACACCACCAAATTTAGTCACGGTTGCTTCGACCCAATTGGCAATTGAGGCCGCATCACGGGCATCCAACACGCTGCCCAATGTTTCTGCGCCGGTTTCATTGTGCAACGTTTCAGCAGCAGCCAAAATATCTGCTTCGGTCCGGCTGCCAATTGAAACTTTAGCACCCTCTTGGGCCACTGCCTGAGCAATGCCGTAGCCCAGCCCTTTGCTTGCCGCCGCCACCATGATCACCTTGTTTTGCAATCCTAAATCCATATCAACTTCTCAAATCCACTGTTTCACCATCAACAGGAATGCGCAGGCGAGCCTCCGAAATACCTTGAGCCACCGCCGCCGCTCGCAAATCGGCGCGAGAAACCGTGCCATGATCCAGCGATTCCAAATGCACAGCCACCACAATCACCTCAGGTGCTGCCTGGCAAACGGCCGTTGTCTGCGCGGCGTCCATGACAATCGGATCGCTATCACCAAATTTAGCCCCACTGGAATGCGTAACGATCACATCGGGCCGCTGTTGAGCAATCACCTCGGCCACAGGCTCATACCAAATGGTGTCCCCCAGCCAATAAACTTTGGGTTCTCCGGCAGCTTCCCACACAAAGCCAGAAACCTTTCCCATGCGTTCGGCCAACTCGCCAGTGCCGTGCCGTCCTGGTGTGCGGGTGAATGTGATGCCTTGCCAGGTGATTTGGTTGGAAACGGCCGTTACCCGCTCAAACCCTTTCCCCCGAATGATCTCCTCATCCCCCGGCTGGCAAAAGATCGGCATTGTTTTAGGCAGCAGATCCATCGCCACCTCATCAAAATGATCGGGGTGTAAATGGGAAACCAACACCATCTCGGCTCCCTGGATCACATCTTCTGGAGGCATAGGCAAATCGACAATAGGATTTTTAGAAATCCCGGCAAAAGAACGAATTGTTTCCCTGGCAGCTAAAAATGGATCAACTACAAACAAATGGCCACCATATTCCACACGCAAGGTTGCATTACGAATGAGTTGGACTTTCATTTCTTCTCCACTTTCCTGGTCAAAATGTTAATGAATCTGCACCGGGTCTTTGATGGCCCCTCGGTCAAAGAGTGGTTTTTCGTACCCTTCGTCCCACCCTTCGGGCGCGCTAGTTTTTTGGATGTTTACGGCCGTATTCTTGTAGTCCGGTATCTTGGCCCGCTCATCCACCCGGTCCAGCGTCAACAAATTCGCCGCCGCCTCCGCAAAGTGAAACGGAATAAATATTGTGTTCACCGGCGACCGCTCGGTCACGAGAAGTCGCGTCTTAATTGCGCCACGCCGTGAGCTCACCTCAACCCAATCCCCTGTTTCCAGTTCCAATTTTTGGGCGTCATCAGGATTCATTTCACATACGGCTTCTGGGAAAACATCCTCTAGCTTCGAGTTACCTGTCATCGTGCTGCCGTGCCAATGGTACAGCACTCGCCCCGTGCTCAAGTTAAACGGATATTCCTCGTCTGGCTGTTCGGATCGGGTGCCAAACTTCACTTCCCAGAACTTGCCCCGGCCGCGCGGAAAACTGTCGGCAAAAAGAAACGGTGTGCCGGGATGATCCAGCGATGGGCATGGCCAGTGGACACCGCCTTCCCGCTCCAGCCGCTCGTAGGTAATGCCCCAAAAATCGGGCGTCAGTTGGCGCATCTCTTCCCAGACCTCCCCAGCATCAGCGTAGTCAAAACCGGCCGTAAGCTTCACACCCAGCCGCTGCTCCACCCGTCGGCCTAAATCGCAAAGGATATCCCAATCTGGCCGCGATTGACCCACAGGCGGTACCGCCTGCCGCACACGCTGCACCCGGCGGTCACTGTTAGTAAAGGTGCCATCTTTCTCAGCAAAACTGGTGGCAGGCAAAATCACGTCGGCCATTTCGCCTGTCTCATTAATGAAGATGTCCTGGCAAACCAAAAACTCCAGCTGCTCCAGCGCGTGGCGCGTATGATTTTGGTTTGGTTCGCTAATCATCGGATTTTCGCCCACCACATACATGCCGCGAATGTCGCCATGCGCCGCGCCAGTGACCATCTCTGTGGCCGTCAGTCCGGGCACACCATTCAATTCGCGGCCCCAAAACTGCTCGAATTTAGTTTTGGTGGCGGCATCGTCCACTTTTTGGTAAGCGGTGTACACGTTGGGCAAACCGCCACTGTCTGAGCAGCCCTGCACGTTGTTCTGCCCCCGCAAAGGATTCAGCCCCGTGCCTGCCTTGCCCACATGGCCACACATCAAGGCCAGGTTCACCAACGACAATGTGTTGTCCGTGCCGTGCGTGCTCTGGCTAATGCCCATGTCCCAGTAGATAGCGCCGCGCTCAGCGCTGGCATACAGCCGGGCGGCCTTGCGAATGTCGTCGGCAGGTACGCCGCTGACCTGTTCTGCCCATTCTGGCGAACATTCTTCTAGCGATTCCAAATAATCGCTGAAACCCTCGGTGCGCTCGGCGATAAATTCTTCGTCGTACAACTTTTCTTTGACAACCACGTGGGCCATCGCCTGAAAAACAGCCACATCGGTGCCTGGATTTTGGCGCAGCCAGAGGGTGGCAAAATCGGTCATCTCAATGCGACGGGGATCGATGGAAATCAGTTTGGCTCCGTTTTGACGGACGGCTTTTTTGAGGAAGTTAGAGATGACCGGATGCGTCTCGGTCGTATTGGAGCCGGTGACAATAAACACATCCAAATTTTCCATCTCAGCAATGGAGTTGGACATGGCACTGGAGCCAATGGAAAGCTGCAAGCCTGTTACGGAACCCGCATGGCACAGTCGGGCACAGTGATCCACGTTGTTGGTGCCAATGAGGGCACGGATGAATTTTTGGAAAATGTAGGTGTCTTCGTTGGTAGCTTTGGCGCTGGCGTAGCTGGCGATGGCGTCACCCCCGCTTTCTTCGGTGATGCGGGCCAAATTATCGGCCACATAATCCAGGGCTTCATCCCAGGTGGCCTCACGCCAAACAGGTTTGGCGCTGCGTCCTTCTTCCCGGTTGGTGCGAATGAGCGGCGTCTTTACCCGCCGTGGATGCTTGACATAATCCGTACCAAAACGCCCTTTAACGCACAACATGCCGTAATTTGGCGCGGCATCAAACGGCGCATCAACCGCGTAGATGTAATCATCCTTCACTTGCAAGTTTAGCTGACAGCCCACACCGCAATACGGGCAGGTCGTTCGAACTGTTTTATCGGGTGTAATCATTGGAGTACCTCCATCATCGGTTTTCTCAGTGGATTTACTTTCAAGTTAAGTCTTCAAGCTGTAGGCGCAAGGCTTAGCGTTTAAGAATTGACTCAAAAATTGGAGCTTACCGACCAACTTTTTCATAGTCAAACATATCAATAATAGCGTAGCGCATATAACTGCCTTTTGAATCAGCGTCTCGTAGACCTGCCACAACATCCATAGGAACCTCAAAATAACGGTAAGTGCCAGTGCGGGTAAACATGACATCCAATTCTTGATTTATTGGATCATATTTGAAGGCAGAGATCATACTGGAATCAACATCTTCCCATACAGGCTTTGCCGGTCTGGCAGATTGGATATGCTCAACCATGAGCGTGAGCATCTCGTCATCAGTTGTCCAGAGGCGATGCGGTTGGCCCGCAGGCCAGCGCACCCGTTCACCCTCAAAAATCGGGGATTGTTCCTTACCCACACTGGTAAAACCTGACCCACCAAGACAAATCACATCAACGTCAAAATCGGCGGGATGTTCGTGGATGGTGGCGTCTTTTTCAAATCGGAGCATGGCAAGGCCCAGATTATCTTGGGAGAGCAGTGATTTAACAAAAACGTTTATGCAGCCTTCTTGTGTTAGTGGTGTCCAAGACGGCCGTTTCAGTGGCAAAACTTTCAAGGTCATGCTTTTTCAACCTTTTCAATCCAGGGCTGACTTTGACTTTTGCCCTCAAGGAATGGCTTTAGAATCGGGCTGTGGAATTCAGTTGCCAGACAATCCATGTAGATCATGTCATATCGTTTGCCATTGATCATTTTCACTTCTCGCCGACGCCCAATCTCTTGAAAACCAGCTTTCCGGTATGCTCGAAGTCCCGCCTCATTATAAGCAAATGCTTTGAGCATGATATTATGCAAATTCAGGATATTAAAACCATAATCCAACATCAACTGCGTGGTTTCGGTGCCGCACCCTTTACCCTGAAATTCCCTCTCGCCTATAACAATGCCAAATTCTGCTTTTTGTTCGACGATGTCGCTCAAGTAGGTAAATCCGATTGGTTGTAAGGTGACTTTTTCGTAAATGGTGAAAAATACAATGCTCTTTTCTTTACTAAAACGGTCAAAGGCTTCTGTTTCTTCTTCTAAAGTTACGGGGCGCATACTCCTGGTTGTATAGTTGATAGCAAAGTCATTGTTCCACTGATTGTAAAGGGGTACCAATTCTTGACGAAGGGGGCCTAATGCCACCTTCTCTCCAGCAAAATTAATGATGGGCTGTTTTACTGGACTTAATGCTTCGTTTTCGACCTGAGTTGAGGACATTGGTTCCTAATCCTTGATGTCATTGAACTCGCTCATTTTCATTCGATACGCCAATACTCAAGTGCTTAATAAAACTATTCCTGATATTTTGGATGGTTGGCGATAAATTTATCCAAGCCAGACACGGCCGTTTCCCTCACTTTCTTCTGCATCATCGGCGTCCAGCCAGCCAGCATCCCCGGCAAGCCCAACGCCATACGCGTCCAACGCCAAAAGTCAAACTGATCCGCGTGGCGCACAATCAGACCGTTAGCGAATGTAAAATTAGCATTAACTTGATTGTGTACCTTGCGCCCGGTGGAAAACGTGTAGATTGCTTCCCAATGCGCCTGCCCGCTACTTTGCGTGGCCACCACATCCCGAAATGTAACTTGCAAATCCTTGCCCCGCTCGCACAGCATGTGCCACATGGCCATGGCCCGCTTGCCGCGCAAATCGCCAAATGCCGGGTCAGAAAAATGCACATCGGGATGGTAGCAAGCGATCATGCCTGCGTGATCCCGCTGCTGAAAAGCGGTGTAAAAATTACGAATAAGCTGCTGATTTTCTTGCATTATTGTTCCTTTTTGGGGATACGGCCGTATTCATTCGGCACACCCTGCACCCCAACTTCATTTATATTGTCGTAGATTTCATGAACATCCTGCGCGTGAAAACGCGCGGCCTGCTGCGAAGGCGGCAGCGGTTCATCGTAGAAAAAGTCCGGCAGATTATCATCTGCTTCTGTAAAACCGGCCGCCATGTTGAATTCACGTTCCAACAGTAGACATTCACGGCCAATTTCCTGGAAAAATGTTGGAGCCAGTTCAGTGCCAACGGCCGCATTAATTGCATCGGCCAAAAAATCAATATTGGGATTCGTCACCGTCCGACCAAAAATGCACAAACCAATCGAATCGACGGCAGCACACGATATTTGTGCCTCCAGGCTTAGCTGTTTTAGCGCTTCCACGTCCTTGCTGCGGGAATCCAGTTTGGGCACGTTGCCCGCCGTGTGGTCCGCACCCTGCGCCGAAGTCATCATGGAAATGCCCGTTACCTCTATGACGCGCGGATCGTAAGCGGAGATGGCCTGCTTTTTCACCACAGGCACCCGATGAATGCCGTAATGCTCGCCGACCCGCGCCGTGCCTTGTGCCCACAATCTCCCTTGCTCAGATCCCGCCTTGAGTTCAGTAAACACCTGCCGCATGAAATCCAAATCGCCAAACTTGGCCAATCCAGCATCCATCAGCACGGCAATCATCGCCCCGGTTTCAATCGTGTCGATACCGAGGTCGTTGCAATACTGGTTCATTTCCGCCAAATGATCCGGTTCGCTGAGGCCGCAATTGGTGCCCAGCAGCGCCAGGGTCTCATACTCCACTGGGGAGGTAATTTCCTTGCCTTCCGCATTGACAAAAACATTGCTGCACTGGATGGCACAGCCGGGCATACAGGCGTGACTGTGGTTGCCCCCGCGTGAATTGTTTAGCGCAGTGATGTAATCCCCGCCCATTTTAAACGTCTCTTCATCATCGTTCACCTGAGCGCCCAGGGTAAAGTTATTCACCGGAATGCCACCAATGTGGTTGGTGTAATCGGCCATCGCCATGGTGCCGATGGGGCTGTACGTGTTCTGGATCGCCGGGTCTTCCTGAATCCATTTAGCGTAGGTGCGCACCGATTCCAGCGTCTTTTTGCGATCATGCAAATTGGGCATCTTGTGCAGTTCGACGACAATGGCCTTCACTTTTTTGCCGCCCATGACGGCACCTACGCCGCCGCGTGCCGCCAGACGAGAAGCGCGCCCGTCGCTGTCGCTGATAGTGATGCCAGCCAGCAAGCCCTGATACTCGCCAACTGGGCCACACAGGGCGTAGCTAATCTTGCTGCCATATTTTTCAAAGAGCAGTTCGGCCGTTTCGCTGTTATTCTTACCCAGGTACGGCGTAGCATCGTGGAAAGAAAGCTCGCCTGCTTTGTTAAAATGGAGCACCACCCAATCGTCTGATTGGCCGTCTAGCGTGAAGCCCGCTAAATTGATGCGCCCCATACCGTAAGCGAGGGTTCCGCCTGCGTTGGCCTCTTTGATGCCGCCGGTGAGCGGGCTTTTGCAGCCCACACTCAGCCGATTAGCGTTAGAGAAGGTCGTGCCCGCCAGTGGTCCGGCGGAAAAGATAAGCGGGTTCTCTGGTCCCAATGGATCAACAGCTGCCACATTATTTTCCACCAAAGTTTTGGCAATCAGATAACGGCCTACCTTAACCAATGCTTCTCCCTCGACGGGATCGCTCACGACAGTTTGATCATTTAAATTGATTTGTAAATAGTATCGCATGGGATTCCTAATTCCTACTTGAGTCAGAAAATGGGTTCGCTACTAGATTATCACAAAACGGCCGTTCCGTGTCCCACCAACCAGGCAATTTTATGATAAGATTCTCAAAAAAGCGGACGCAGAGAACAGAGAGCAGGAAGAGACCTCAGAGCATTCTCAAAAAACTTAGGGAACTCATGATTCTCTTTGGTCTCTGTGTCCTAAAGCGAACCACAAAAGGATCTAACCATTCCCCATGAATAAAATTCCCCAAATTTCACTGGAAACGGCCGTGTCCCATATCAAAAGCGGCGACACCATTCTCGTTGGTGGTTTTGGCATGACCGGCAATCCGGTTCACTTGCTGCACGCTTTGGCCGACACTGACATCAACAACCTCACTTACGTGGCCAACAATGTAGGCGAGCCGGGACTGGGTGGTGGACGTCTGCTGCGCAACGGCCAGATCAAAAAGGCGATCGGCTCCTTCTTCACCAGCAATCGGGAGGCAGTGGCAGCAGCCCAATCCGGGGCAATCGAGGTTGAGTTGATTCCCCAAGGCTCCCTGGCCGAAGCAATGCGGGCTGCCGGGGCTGGAATTGGTGGCTTTTACACGCCAACGGCCGTAGGCACCGTGCTGGCTGATGGCAAAGAAACCAAAGAAATCAACGGCAAGCTGCACGTTTTCCAATCCGCCTTGCGGGGCAACGTCGCCCTCATCCGCGCCTGGCGTGCCGACGAAGCAGGCAACCTAGTGTATCGGATGACCGAGCAAAACTTCAACAAAGCGATGGCCACCGCCGCCGATTTGGTGATTGTTGAAGTGGAAGAGATCGTGCCAATGGGCAGTCTCGATCCCAACGAAATCCACACCCCAGGCTGCTATGTCGATTTTCTGGTCCAGGCCCACACCACATTAGAATATCTAGGCTCCTCTGCTTCCATCAGCGGCGGGGCAAAAAAGGTGAGCGACGCCAGAATGAAAATGGCAGAACGCGCCCTGCAAGAGCTAAAGCCAGGCGATGTCGTGAACCTGGGGGTAGGCATTCCCACTCTGGTAGCCGATCTCATCACGCCAGAGCATGGCATTATACTGCACACGGAAAACGGCATGTTGGGCGTTGGCCCCGCGCCAGAAGCAGGCGGCGCGCTGGAGTATCCGGTGAACGCGGGCAAAATTCCGGTAACCGCCCTACCTGGCAGCAGCTACTTTGACAGTGCCGATTCGTTTGCCATGATTCGCGGCGGGCATGTAGACGTAGCCATCATGGGTGGCTTGCAGGTAGACGAGGCGGGCAATCTGGCTAACTGGGCGGTGCCTGGCAAACCATTGCTGGGCGTTGGCGGAGCGATGGATCTGGCCTCTGGAGCCAAAAAGCTCATCATCACCATGACCCATGCCAGCCGCGACGGCCAGGCCAAAATTGTGCCGGAATGTACACTGCCGCTTACTGCCCTGGGGGCCGTGGATATGGTCATCACCGATTTAGCCGTGTTTGGCTTTGTAAAGGGACAGCTCACTTTACTGGAACTGATGCCGGGGGTGACATTGGCAGAGGTAAAGGAAAAGACAACGGCCGTTTTTGCCGTAGATGCCAGTATCGAGTAGACAGCAGGTCAATCATCAGTGAAACCATCCTGATGACTGACCTGCTGAAAATCAGATTTGCTAAATATCCTCTCAATCGCCCCTTCAATAAACAAGGCTGAATGGTGCAGGCTAGTTACCGACCCATCACTCGTGCCAACGTTTCACAAGCAGGACAGCCTCCATTTTGCCGGATCATAGCATACCCCGCCTGTGGATCATCACCCCACAGGGTAAAGTCAACATTAAAAACGATAATCATCCGGACCTTGCCCGTATTAGCAGCCACGCTAACGGCCTCAGCCAACCAGGCAGCATGTTGGGCTACCGTCGTTCCCGCCGCCCAGCCAAACCGTTCTGGCACGCCCCCATAATCTTCACCCGATAAATAGCCCAGCTCCGTAAAGCAAACAGGCTTGCCTAGTTGAGCATAAACATTCAACGTTGGCAGCAAATACCAGCTGTAATGGGCACTGCCTGTAGGATGACCGGAAACCGTGGAGGGTGAACTGGCACCCGCATTGTAATGTGCCCCAATGCAGTCTGCGTAGCTGGCTCCACCTGCGGCCAGCATACCGGACATATAGCGGTTATCGGCCCAGGCATTTGTGGTGTTATCAAAGCCAGTCGGCGCGGGTGCTCCACTAATGACCATTACATTGGGATTGGCTGCTTTAATGGCATTGTAAGCGGGCGCGAGCATGTTGTTTACATAACTAGCCGGATCGATTTGCCCGGCAGGCCATTCAAAGTCGATATTCATTTCGTTCCAAACTTCAATCGCATCTGGCCCCAAAGCGGCTACGCCTGCTAAGAACTGGACATATTCGCCAAAGTTGATGTTTTCGGGATAGGTGTTTGCGCCAGGAATACTTAACAACACCTTGAACCCAAGCGCATGTGCATCATTGATTCGTCCGGCCAAATCATTGGGATTTGCGCCTTCGCCCCATTTGTGTTGAAACTTCACCCAGTTCATGCCGGCTGAGGCCATGAGGGTGGGATTGCTAAAGGTGTGCGTCTGCCCGCCTAATTCAAAACCACCAACCGCTACTGGCGGTGCGGAAACAGGTGGCGGTGGCCCTGAAGGGGGTGCCGCAGCGGGGGCTGTGGCTTCTGGCGTGGGTGCAGATGCTGGCGCAGGGGCTTCAGCCACGACATTGTCTGGGGCGGCAGCTACTATTTCTTCAGATACATCTTCAAGCGCACTGATGTCAACGGCCGTATCCACCTCAACCAAAGACGCGGCAATCCAGCCTGTTTGCTCCCCATCAATATTTTCAAAGGCAATATAAAACCAGTAGCCAAACTCATCCCGCCCCAGAATCTCAAGTTCACTATCTCGGAGGAGTACGCCAGGAAATTTATCGTACCCTTCGCCGGGACCAATACGCACATTGGCATTGACCTTCAAAATCCCGGTCACGGTTACAGCATCTTCGTCTCTTTCGGCCACTTCCTCCGCTTCCCCAGCAGCAACAACGGTTATTGGCAGCGTCCCCAAAGATGTGCTTTCATTCCCTGAAAGGAAATCGACCTGAAGCGTAAACTCACCGAGATCGGCGGGGCCTTCCCAGCTAAATGATGTTTCGCTGCCACTTTCGGTAACAACGATATTTTCCTCATCGTCTAAAACGGTCCAGACAATCGCAGGTGCTTCTGTTTGAGCAGCATCGGGCAGGTAAGTCGGCGTGGTAAAGGCAACACCGCGTAGATTGTGGTTAACGGCCGTTTCCATCCGAGCCGCAACAGTAACCGGGTGCATCAACCAAACTTTGCCTGCTTCGACTGTGTAATAATAAGCCGAACTTAATCCATCCCATTCTATTGCCGAAATATCACCAGAAAGAGCTGCCTCGATTGGCATC
>JBNKLQ010000076.1:0-22750 GCA_050292445.1 Promineifilaceae bacterium (SeqCode)
CTTTGCCCAGAGCGCGCAGCAGCTCGGCTCCATCGCCAGCGCTGATTTTACCTTCTTCTATCATTTTTAAGATTTGCATGCGTTCGTCTGCGGATGCCATGATATTCCTCTATGATTGTTTGGTTTGCAGGTCTGCAAGTTTGCGAGTTTGCAAGTAAAACTTGCCACCTGCATACTTGCAACTTGTTACTCTTTCAAATTCAGCCGCATGTGTGTCAATGTGCGGCGCGGCTGAAAATTCGCTTCTTGCAGCAGGGCATTTACCAGTTCGTCATCATCAGGATGATCGATCTGCACATTGCGGCGCGGTAAATACTGTAGCCGCCGGATCAGTTTGGCTAGCAACGGCCGTTCCAACCGACCCTGCCACGAGGGATGAACCCGAAGCGACGCCTTATATGCCCGTCCCCACTCTGAAGCGAGACTGGCCAGCCCCACCAACTCGATTTTCCCAGTGGTGGCGACCCATGTTTCAGAGTGACGGCCGTTCAAAAAGTTCATCACCCTGACCCAAATGCCATTCTTGTACGCATCTTGCTTGAGCTGTTCTGGCCAATGCAAATCTGCGTGCAATGCCTGCTGATCCAGCGCATAAGCCGTCTTCCACTCGGGCCGCTTCAGCTCACGAATCGGTGGTCCCACGGTGTCCAGGTTCAGCTCCAAGCGGCGCAACCGGGAAACGGAGGCCGCCCAATGGGTCATGCTGCCAATTGTGGTGTAATTCAATACATTGTAAAGTTCAATAGCCGGGTGGTTTTGCTTGACCACCTGCAAAAGAATCTGGTTCCCGTGCCGCTGCCGCACCAGATTTTCTACCTGCTGCATCAACAGCCGGGCGATGCCCCGCCGCCGAAATTCGGGATGAACGGCCACGTTTACCACCAGGTAACGGCCCGGCATTTCTGTGGTCAGGACCGTGACGTTGCCCACGATACGGCCGTTTTCTTCCCAGACAAAGCCCAATGACAACTTGGCGGCTGCTGGACTTAATCGCCACAAAATGGCGGGGGACTCCAGCGCGGCGGCATTCCCGGCAAACATTTTGCGCCCTTCTGCGTCCAGAGAAGCGCCAAACACCAATTCCAGCAACTTTAGAATGCCCGGAATATCGGTGTTCATATTAATCGGCCGTGGCCCGTTTTTCGATTGGTCCTGCGAGGGTGCGGTAACAATCATAAAGGTATGCGAGTTTTGGGGTATGCAAGAAGCATATCCGCTGCTTGCATACTTTAATATTCCGACAAACTCCCTCTGCGCCGGGCACGGTTTTCTTCATGACGATATAGCCAGAAGCCCAGCAGAGGCATGGCAACGCCAAAGAGCGTCACAATACCTAATTCTACACCAATCGGAGCCAGTTCGGGGAATCCATTTGGATATCCCATCAAAGTTGAGCGAAAGGCATCGACGCCATAAGAAAGTGGAATCGCCTTGGCAATCCACAGCAACGGTTCTGGCAAGGCAGAAAACGGAAAGAACGGCGCGCAAAAGATCATAAAACCGAACTGAATCAGGTTTACGGCCGTTTGCGCCGCTTCCTTAATCCGCAATGTCCAGGCCGCAAAAGCAAACCCTGTGCCAAATGTGCCAGACAGCGTCATAACCAAAATGTACACGGCCAAAGGACCATTGTTGATGGGCAGCTCGCCCAACAAAGAACTCATCAAAATAGCCGCAGCAATAGAGAGCAACCCCGTCCACAGCAGCGTCAGCGTCACTCGTGAGGCCAGCGCAGCAAACTTGGAAGCCGGACTCATGTAAAGCTGCTCCAGCGTGCCCTGTTTTTGTTCCCGACGCACGTTAAAGCCAATGCTCCACAATGTATCCGATAGATAAAGGAAAATTACAAAGCCATACACTACCAGCCCGGTTACCTCGCTGCTGGATTCGCTCTGGACGCCGTCTGGGGCAAACATCAGCCCAGCCAGCGTCAGCACCAGCACAATGAGGAAAATCTGGGCGAAGCTGGCCACAAACTCCACCGGGTAGCGCAGCTGGATGATGAACTCTTTCTTCACCATCGCGACAAAGGTGCTAAGCGTGGCCATCGGTTCAGACATGCGCTCATAGGGTTCTTTTTTAGGCGAAACGGCCGTCATAATTTTGTGTCCTTAATCTAATCCAATAATGACTAACTCATCATCATCTTGCACCCGAATAAATTCCACTGCCATGAGCGAATCCAGGTATGTTTCCAGCGTTTTAGCCGGATCGTCGCTTTGCACCATCATGTTGCGCAGGCGCAGCGCCTGGTTCACCGGTGGCCGTTGGGGGAGCAGGAGACCAACTAGCGGAATGGGGATGGGAATGCGCAAATTGACCCGCTCACCATCGCCTGGGTTATGTACAAAAATGCGCAGCCAGGAAAACAGCGCCCGACGGCCGATTTTCACCGGAGCCGCTTTCGCCAAGGATTGCACAGTTTCTACCTGCACCATCAACTCGCCGCCGCTGGCGTTGGGCTGCCACACTTCTTTATCCTGCTGCAAAATTAATGCCTGCTTTTCCGCTGCTTTGTATTCTTTGCTCATAGTTACCCCTGCTGAGTAAGGACTGCCAGTCCTGATTACGCCGATGCTAAAACTGCCCAATTCCCTGATTACCGCGCAAATTGCCCTCGGTCCGGTTAAATACCCAAATGCCAAATAGTGGGGCAAACAACAAAAATGCCCACAACACGGCGAAATCCAAATACCAATTTTCTAAAAAGAAGCCCACACCCAGCAACGCCGACCGCACGCCATTCACCATCCAGGTAGGCGGGAACATCTGGGCCACCAGCCGCAAGTAAGGTGGCAGCACCGCCACGGGGAAGAAAATACCCATCAAAAAGCTCACCAGCCACTGCATCAAATTCAGCACTGATTGGGACTCTTTAATTTTGAGGACCACAGCACCAAAGACAAATGCAACCCCGTAGAGCGGAATCAGCCCGATGAACAGGAACAGCAGCGCCAGCATAATATCGCCCTGAAAGGGATTGACGCGGAAAATAAGGCAGCCCAGGATAAAAGCGACAACGGCCGTTCCCGTACTGCGAATCGCGCTATACATCGAGACACCGGCAATCAGCACTGCACTAGAAGTGGGCGTGATGAAAACCGCTTCCAGCGTGCCCGTTTCCTGCTCAAAGCGTACCCAGTAAGCAATGTGCCAGAAGGCACTGGAAACAATGGAAAAAATGTTGGCCCCGATGAGTAAATAAGCCACGTAGTTGGCCGTGCCCGTGTTGGCGGCAAAATTTGCTGCCGCATCATCCCCGGCGGTTGCTTGGCCCAGCAGCATCGGCATGGCGGCAAATACGATGGGGATAATAAATTCCATCACGAGCTGACCAGGGTAGCGGGTGATGTTGATCAACCGCAGCCGCGTCTCGGCCAGCGCTGCCGAGAGCTTGTTCCGGAAGGTGGGGGGTGTGTAAGTAAGTGTTGTCATAGTTTCTAGTAACCAGTATTCAGTGAATCAGTGATCAGTGAGTCAGTAACTGAAAACTGAATACTGACCTACTGATTACTGGCCAACTGCTTACTGTGCCGTATCCTCTGCCAAGGTGCGGCCAGTGTGGGCGATGAACACATCTTCCAGAGTGACTTCTTCTGGTGTGATTTTTTGCAGGATGGCCCCGTGGCCGCTGAGCGTTTGGATGAGCTGGGGTAGGACGGCCGTTTGGCTCGGTGTCACCACAGTTAGTTGGTTATGACCATTGACCGACGTGATGGCGGAGCGCGTAATGCCGGTTAGACCGGAAACGGCCGTACTTGCTTGCTTGGGAATTACGCCTTCCAGCCGGATCACCGTTTCTTGGCCCACAGATTCCTTTAAATCGGCCACTGTGCCCTGGGCAATCACTTCGCCCCGGTCGATGATGGCCACCCGATCGCACAACGTTTCTGCTTCGGCCATAATGTGGGTGGTATAAATCACCGTTTTGCCATGCTCGTTCAAATCGCGCACAATGGCTCGTAGTTCCCGCGCCGAGGGCAAATCCAGCGTGTTGGTTGGCTCATCCAAAATGAGCAGCGGTGCATCGTTAATCAATGCTTTGGCAAAAGCCAGCTTCATTTTCTGCCCGGAGGAGTAGGTTTCCACAGCCCGGTCGGCAATTTCGCCCAGATTGAGTCGCTCGATGACCTTTTCTGCCCGGCGGGCGCGTTCGGCAGGGGGCAAATGGTAGAGTGCGCCAAAAAAGATGAGGTTTTCGCGCCCGGTGAGTTTCCAGTAGAGGCCGCGCTCGCCCATCAACATGCAGCCGACAGTGGCCCGGATGGCGTCATCTTGTTTGGTCAGCTCGAAACCATTGATCCAGGCACGGCCGTTTGTGGGCAGCAGCAGGGTTGTCAGGCACTTGATCAATGTCGTTTTGCCAGCGCCGTTTGGCCCCAGCAAACCGAAAATTTCACCTCGCTCAATCTCCAGCGAGATGCCTTTCAATGCTTCCACTTCACGCACTGTGGATTTAAACAGTCCGTGACGCTTTTTCGTCACGTATGTTTTTTGCAGATTATCGATTTTGACAGGTGTTGCCATAGGATTGCCTGTTTGGGTAGTAAAAAGTGAATGAGTGAAAAGTAGATAGTAGCCACTTTTCACTTATCACTTTTTACTTTTCACTAACCCCTATTTTCTAATGCCTCTAGAAGCGTTGCTGCTTCACCAGGTGAAATAATGCCCTGTTCCACCATCTTTAGAATTTTGAGCTGCTCTTCGCTGCTAGCTTTTTTCTTTGGTTCTGGCGGGGGAGCTGGTCTAGGCCCACGTTGGCGCTGGTGTTGGCGCTCGGCCCGCTGACGGGCGCGTTCTGCAGCCTTTTCGGCGCGGGCGGTGGCTTGTTCCACCTTGCGGGAGATTTTTTCGGAAATCCTTTGCGTGAATTCTGGCCCCAATTTTGTTTCTAGCCGCTGGCTAATTTGGGAAACTTGTTCGTTGATCTGCTGGCTAATTTGACTGCCCAAATTGGAAAAATCGATGTCGAAATCTGCTTCAAATGGCTCAAATGAAACATCATCGTTCCATTTTTGATCCACAATTTCACCTTCCTTGAGGATGATACGGCCGTTTGCCGTAAAGCTAGCATTGGTTTCGCCATCGCCCAAGCGACCCACAAGCGTATTTTCCATCTCCGTTTCTTTTTCCAACGGTAGTCGGTTTTTAATTGAAGGTGCGGTAGCGGTGAGATTTAGCGGGGAGGTGACTGGCCAGCGCACAATGATGTCCCGTTCGGCCGTAAAGCTGTGGTCGCCCTGGCTTAGGCCACCGCTGAGGCGGATGTCGCCCTGAATGCCCTGCACAGTTACCAACCCACCCAAATTGCGCAGGTTGATGTCGCGCATACCGCTTTCGACGGTGACATTGCCGTTGACGGTGCGCAGGCTCACATCACCTTGCGCCTGGTGAAGCAGCACGTCGCCATTCACGTTGCGTGCCGATAGGTCACCATGGATGGCTTGCACCGTTAGCCCGCCAATGTTGCGCAGCGAGGCATCGCCGTGAACCGTGTCCAGCGTGAGTTCGCCGTTCAGGTTTTTGGCGGAGATGTCAGCATTGAGGGTGTGGACATGGACGTTGTTGAGGCCGTTTAAAACGGCGTCGCCATTCAGCTCCACCAGCTCCACGTCGCCTTCTACCAGCTTGATGGCAGTATCGCCATTCACATAGTTAATCCACAGGCTGCTGTGGATAGGGATGGTGAGCTTAAGCGTTTCGGTGCTGTCGATGGTGAGCTTCTCTTCAGCTTCATTGATCTCGAAGTTGGCTCCTTTGATGGAAACGGCCGCTTCTGCCGAGGTCCGTACCACCAAATCTCCGTTGCAGCTGTTGATGTTGATTTGTGGCGCTTTGCCTGTAAAAATCTTTTCCTGGTTCATAAAACACCTTCTTGCTGTGTTGTTGTATTAACTTAGGACTGGCAGTCCTTAATATTCTATAACTAAAACTTTCATAGGGCAGGACTGCCAGTCCTGGTTTCGGAGGGCAGCGTATTAATCAAGATAGACTTGCACGTGTTCGTTGCTGTCTTCATCTTGCACATCAACCAACATGCCAGATTTCATATCTTTCATCATACCAGTCAGCTCATTCCAGTCCAGATTTTCAATCTCTGGGCTGAAGCGGCTGCCAATTTTCAGGCCAAACTTCATCATGCGGACGGGGATGTTGACTGTGACGCGGTTCTTGCCCGTTTCTAGATTGGCCACGCGGACGCGGAACCAGCTTGGGTCCTGGCCTTCTGGGGCAGCAGGTGCTGTTGGGGCAGCTGGCGCTTTTTCTACTGGTGGTGGTGGTGGTGCTTTTTCGGCGACGGTTGGTTCGCCAATATCGCTTAACAAGTTAGCAGCTTCTGCGGCCGTAATTTTGCCATTGCTCAATAGTTCTAAAATTTCCATGCGGCTTGGTTTGCTCATGATATGCTCCTGGTTGAATTATTTACTTTACATAAAATGATCGTCGGTTTTTAAATTTCCCCGGAAACTTTCTGCACAGTAGAAATTCTGGCAAGCAGTTTCCAGGGAAATGTTGGTTACTCGGTTAGCCTGCAGGTTGGGCGCTGGCGGCCATGAAGCCCATTTGCTCCAGCGTAGACATCAGCGGTTGTGGGTTGGCCATGCGTACGGCCCCGTACCACCATTCCCCTTTGTCACCTCGGAAGACCAGGCCACCATCGGCATGACGGCCGTCTATGGGGATGAGCAATTGGGTGGGTTTGCCGGTGCGTGCGGCCGTATTGAACACAACGGGGCTATCAAAATGCAGTTCCATCACCAGGGAGTCCGTGGCGTAATCATTGAGGGTCTGCTCGGAGAGGCCCACATCGACAATGCCGGAATTGTTCAGCTGGCTCAGGGATTGCTCGGCGGCGGCTACCAATGAATCGAAATTGGGATGCCCTGGATTCAGGACCGTACGGTTGCCGTGATCCACAATAATGATGCGCGATGGCGTTACGTTTACTGTGTTCCCAAGAAACCACATCCAATTGCCTGTATTAAACGCATTGATGATGTAAATAACGGCCACAATAAAGACAGCCATGCCAATGAACGGCTCTAAAACGCGAACTTTCTTTGGATTTTCCATTTTTCTGCTCCTTAGGAACGGAATTTAAATAAGGTGACGAAGTCGCTTCCTTACCGTTCCTTCAAGCTGACGATGCAATTCCATATTTTGTTTCATCGTCAGCCTTTATCGCGAAGGCCGCTTGTTTCGGTAATCAGTAATCGGTAGGTCAGTAATCAGTAAAAACTGTCCACTGGTTACTGCATACTGATTACTGGTTCAGCCTTCGCCGCGTAAAATTGCTAAAGCTTCTTCGGCCGACAGCTTGCCGCTGCTTAAGTCGCCCAGGACCGCCTGTTTTGTCTCTTCAGAAACTTCTGGTTCTGGTGGGCCAACTTCATACCCCATCGCCTCAATCACTTCTGTGAGGCGGCTGCGGACGGCTGGATATGACATGCCCATCTCTTGCTCTACCCGGTTGATTTTGCCCTCGCACTTGATGAATGTCTCGATAAAGCTGAGCTGCTCGGGTGTGAGCTGGTACAGACGCCCCAGAGAGAAATGGCCCTCGATGCTGGTGTCGCAGTTGCGGCAGTGCAGCCGGGTAACGTGTAAGGTGTCGTTGCAGATGGGGCATTGGCCAATTACAGAATTCATGTATTTTGTCTCCTTAAAATGTCAAAAAGAAAAAGATTGCTGACAGTGATGATACTTGACATTTTAAGTATTCGTCCAACAGGTTAAACAAGTTCAAGTTGCTCTTTGTGTTCCAAAGGTTCTTTTTGTTTGGCCAGTAACGGCCGTATCATTAAGCTACCCGTGCTGATTTTTGCTTTTATCCGGCCCGCGCCATTGCCCAGCGTGCCCTGGAGCTTACTGCCGACAAAGTGCCGCTCCTCATGAGAGTCAGTGAGAGGCAGTAAGCATTTCAGGCTGCCCGTGACGGTTTGGGCCGACAGTTTGGCACTGGTGCTTTGGGGCAGGGCGAGCACGATTTCGCCTGTCACTGTTTCAAAGCGGTGATTGTCTTCTGTGAGTTCGCCTGAGTAGCTGAGCTTACCAGTGATAGTTTTGGCGTAGATGGGGCCTTGAATTTCTTTTAAGGTTAGCTTGCCGGTAATGACTCGCGCGGTGACGGGGGCTTGAACACCCTCTACCTTTAGCTTGCCGGTAACGGTTTTGGCATGAACTTCGCAGTGGGTGGGTAGGTGGATGGTGAGGTCTGCTTTGGGATGGTCGTTATTGAACAGACGGCTGAGGCTTTGCAGAATCGTTTCATCTTGCTCAGCACGTACCACAATTGTGTCGCCTTGTCGTTCTACCCAAACATCCATATGGCGGTAGGTGGCATCTACAGTGATGACTTTTTCGGTAGACGGCCGTATCGTTACTGAACCAATTTCCACCAACACATCTAGCTTTGTCTGTTCATCTGCTGCTTCTACAAACTGAATCGTTTTCATTTTCTTTGCGCCATGTTGTAAAAATTAACTTGCACCTCAATAAAATTAACAGATGAGCGAATAATAGTTTATTTTTCGCGCCATGTCAAGCGTTTTTTGAAGAAAATCGAAGAATTCGTTGATTATTTGAATAAATTACTCAAAAATATCAATAAATCTAAAGAATATTCAAAATTCTAGGTTGGAGAGAGATTATTGGAGGGAGGAAACGGCCGTTTCCCGCTGTTCTTGTTGAATATGCCAGCGCCATTCGCGCATGTTCAGCACTACCATAGTGCTGTAAGCCAGGGCGCAAAGGCTTAGGAAGAAGAGCGGGCCATAGTTTTGCAGGCGAATTGCCAGCCCAACGCCAGCCCAAGCATAGAGCGCCAGGCCTAGCTCCACCAGCATAATCCAGTCAAAGTTTAGCTCCAGCAGCGGCGACTGGTTCCGGTTGCCCTGTTTGGGCGTACGTACAAATGTGTGCTCGCGCCGGGTGGAGAATGCTTGCAGAATGGCCCGGCCATTGCTTGGAGCCATGCCAATGGCAATGAGCACCATGGTGGGAAAGTGGCGTAGCCGCCACAGCCAATCTTTGTAAAGCACCCGCTGGCTCATAACAAACAGCAGCGGCTGGCCAATCCCCGCCACAGAAAAAAGCAACATCCATGACGAGAAGTGAAAATCAAGCAGCAGCAGGGGGATTTGTAGCAGCAACAGTAGCATGAGAAACACGTTGGTATTGTAAGCTGACATCGACATGAGGGCATAAAATCGGGCCAAAGGGCTGTGTTGGCGGGCGGTGGTGATGGCACGGCGGTATTTCAGCAAACATTGCGAAGAGCCTTTGGACCAGCGGGCCTGCTGGCTTTTGTAGGCCGAAATTGTGGTGGGCAATTCAGCAGGAGACTGCACTTCATTTAAAAAGAGGCATTGCCAGTTACGCAGCACGGCGCGGGTGCTGAGACACAAATCTTCGCAAACCGTGTCGCTGTGCCAGCCACCGGCATCCTCCAGGCAGGCACGCCGCCATACGCCGCCCGCGCCATTAAACTTGGGGAACAAATTGGCCCGATGGCGTACCGTTTGTTCCATGGCAAAATGTTTGTCCAGGGCAATGGCTTGGGCGCTGGTTAGGGAGGAACGGCCGTCATTCAAATGTCCCCAGCGCGTTTGCACCATGCCCAACACTGGATTGTCAGTGAAATGGGGTATTGTTTGCTGCAAAAAGTCCGGCTGCGGTTGAAAGTCTGCATCAAAAATGGCGAGGAATTCGCCGCTGGCCTGGGTCAAGGCGTGAGCCAGCGCGCCAGCTTTGTACCCTTCGCGGCTGGTGCGGTGTACCAGGGAGATGTTGGCACCTCTTTCCTTATAATAAGCAACTAACTGCGCAGCTCGCTCTGTGGTGCTGTCGGTAGAATCATCGACGACCTGGATTTGCAGCTTGTGGGTGGGGTAATGTAGGGAAACGGCCGTATGGATTAATCGCTCCACCACAAATGGCTCGTTAAAGATGGGCAGCTGTACCGTTACGCTGGGCGGGTTGTCGGGCAGCGGCGGGGTGGGGGATGTCTCGTGCCGGTGTTGCCAATAGAGGGCCACGGTGAGCAGCCCAAACAGCCCGTACAATGCTAATCCGCCGAGCGCCGTGAAGTACAGAATGAGAACGAAACTACTCATTCGTCGGTTGCATCTGTCTGGTTGGCTTCATCAGAGGCGGGTTTAACGATGGTTTTGAACCGTTTGTTGAAGACGCCGCGAGGGAGCATGACCCGGCGGCCGCACGTTTGGCAGATCAGACCGACATCGGTGCCCACCCGCACCACTTCCCATTCATAACTGCCGCAGGGGTGCGGCTTCCGCAGGCGCACGATGTCGCCCAAATGAATTTCTACATACATGGGGAGGGATTATAGGCAAGGCAACGATGGTCGCCAATACGATTTACGGCCGTCTGCCCCATGCATTCTAAACAACCGGTGAACCCTTGCCTTGCGCGCCTTTCATCATTCGCCCCCAATTTGCCTGCAAGGTATACTTTATTTTATAAAGATTGAAGGAGCTAACAGTTTAGGGTAATAAAATTATGTTTCGAGAACCACCATTATCGCGTTATGATTTGAATTTTTCTATATTTGGGTTTGATGTGCGTGTTCACCCATTTTTTTGGGTAATGTGCCTAATTCTTGGCTTTTCCCCTGATGGTTTAGAGCGTATTGGAACTTGGATTGTCCTTGTATTTATTTCAATTTTAATTCATGAGTTAGGCCATTCCTTCATGATGCGAAAATTTGGCATAGACTCCCATATTGTTCTTCACTCTTTTGGTGGCTTAGCAATTCCAAGATCGGCAAGAAGGAGTCAACTCGATTGGATACGCCAGATTATGATCTCATTAGCTGGTCCTTTTGCGGGATTTTTGTTTGGCGGAATTGTAATAGGGATTGTGTATGCGTCCGGAGGTATTGTTTATTTCACTGAGGTATTTGATTTTCTCCCGATTCCTGTGGCTTTTACACTTGTTAGCGGCCGAGGCGGAGAAATGTTGAATGATGCAATATGGATAATTATTTGGATCAATACCTTCTGGGGTCTTATCAATCTGCTCCCAGTCTTTCCTCTTGATGGAGGCCAGGTGGCTAGGCATCTTTTTATTCGATTTGACCCGTGGAATGGGGGTCGCAATTCTTTGTGGCTCTCGGTGCTTACAGGTGCTGCTTTGGCTATTGGGGGCTATGTTTTGTTAGACAGCTTGTTTATGGCATTTATGTTTGGGATTTTGGCCGCACAAAGTTACCAGATGATTCAAGGGGGCGTTGGCCCTCGATTTTGATGGTGCGTTATCGTCTATGGCAATTTTGGCAGATTGTAACGGCCGTTCCTCTAGAACCGTCCGCACGCGCCGAAGTTGCGGCCATTTTGTCCCCCAGCGAGCTGTCCTTGTTTGAGCGGTTTGCTTTGAATGACCAATGGCACAGTTACCGCGTGATGAAGATGTTGCGGGAGGCAGGCCACAACCAGCCTGTCTTGTTGGTTGCTGCCCTTTTACACGACGTCGGCAAAACAAAGCTAACGCTTTCCATTTGGGAGCGGTCGCTCATTGTGTTGGCCTCCATTTTACTGCCCCGGCAAACGGCCGTTTGGGGGCAGGGTGAAGCGGTGGGCTGGAAACGGCCGTTTGTGGTCAAGATGCAGCACCCCGCCTGGAGCGCCGAGATGGCCACGGCTGCGGGCAGCGATACGCAGGTTGTTAGCCTTATCCAGCGGCACCAGGATCCCATCGCGCCAGACGACCAGAGTGAAGAAGCACGGCTGCTGCGCCTGCTGCAATGGGCGGATGATCAGAACTAGAACAGGAAACAGTGGGTGAGTGAAAAGTAAAAAGTGGGTTCTAACTGGCACCACTTTTCACTTTTTACTCTGAATCGAAAGTGAAAACGTATGAAGACACAAACCATCACCATCATCGGCCTTGATCGCGTGGGCGCATCCGTTGGACTGGCGCTGAAAAATTCATCACTGGAAGTGACAGTGATTGGCCATGATGCTGACGCAGCCAAAGGCAAAGTTGCCAAAGAAACGATGCTGGCTATCGACCAGGCTGAATGGAATTTGGTGAATGCCGCCCGCAAAGCGGACATTTTGGTCATTACTACCCCGGTGGCTGACTTGGAGAGCGTTTTACAGGTAATTGGCAGCGAGCTTCAGCCGCATACGCTGGTGCTGGATTTTTCCAGCCTGAAGCGGCTGGGTCTGGATTGGGCGGAACAATATCTGCACCAGGGCCATTACGTCGGGGCGATGCCTGTTCTGGCTGCCCCGTATCTAACAGACGGCCGTTCCGAACCCAGCACCGCCACCCCAGACCTTTTCAAAAATAGCGCCTTCTGCCTGATGCCTTCGCCCAATGCCGATCCGCAAGCGGTGGAAACGGCCGTAAACTTTGGTCTGTTGCTAGGGGCTTTGCCTTACTTTGTGGACCCCGATGAATACGACAGCCTGGTGCAGGGCAGCGAAACCATGCCGGCTCTTATCTCTCTGGCGATGTTTAACACCATGCAAAAGGCCACTGGCTGGCGCGACATGCTGCGCTTTGCTGGCTTACCGTTTGCCCTCATGACACGGCCGTTGCAAAATGAGCAAGATATTCCGCTGCATGCCTTACAAAATCGGGAAGCCACCCTACGCTGGCTGGACGCCATGATGGACGAACTAAAAGCAGTACGCCGCTTGATTTACGAAGAGAACGATGAGGTGCTTTCGGCCCTGACTGAACAGCTTGCCACGGAACGAGAAAAATGGTTCAATGCACGCCAGAAAAACGATTGGGACGAACGCAAATCGCCGCCCATTCGCCCGCGCACCATGAGCCAACATCTGTTTGGTGGCTTTGCGCGGCAGGGAGAGGATGACGATGAGTAGCAGCCGGACAGCGTTAGGTGAGGCGGAAATGGCAGCCAAACGGGAAGTGCGGGCTAAGGCGGTGGCTGTAGAACGGCCGTTACGCATTCTCATGATTGCTCCCACCTCCTTTTTTAGCGATTATGGGGGACATATTCGCATTCTGGAAGAAACGTACACCTTGCAAGGGATGGGTCATGAAGTAGCTATCGTTACCTATTATAAAGGAAGCGACATGCCTGGCCTCGACATTCGCCGCACGGCCCCGTTGCCTTGGCGCGCGGAATATGAAGTTGGCTCCTCCCGCCACAAAATCGCTTTTGATGTGTACCTGGCCTGGCAATCGCTGGTGGAAGCGATGCGCTTCAAGCCAGATGTGATTCATGGGCACATGCATGAAGGGGCACTGATTGGCGGCATTTTGGCCAAACTGCTGCGCCGCCCACTGGTGTTTGACTTCCAGGGCAGCATGACGGCCGAAATGACCGACCATAACTTTTTGCGTAAAGACGGCCGTCTCTACCGTTTGGCGTTTCGGCTGGAAAATTTCATTAACAAGATGCCCCAGGCTATCCTCACCAGCTCCCTCAAAGCCACGCGCCTGCTGGAAGAGCAGTTCCAACTGCCTTCAGACAAGCTGGTGCCTTTACCAGACTGTGCCAATCCCCGGCGTTTTGACCCCGACCAATTCACGCCAGAGATGAAACAACAATTGCGCCAGCAGTTGGGCCTGCCCACCGACACGCCCCTCGTGGCTTACTTGGGTTTGATGACTGACTATCAGGGCATCCCTCATCTTATCGAAGCGGCCGCCCGCCTGAAACAAGCTGGCGAAAAAGTTCACTTTCTCATTATGGGGTACCCCAATGTGGCACGCTATAAATCAATCGCTCAGCAAAAAGGGGTTAGCGATATCATCACGTTTACAGGAAAGGTGCAATATCAACATGCGCCTGCCTATCTTGCCTTGGGTGATATTGCTGTAGCGCCAAAAATGTCTACCAGTGAGGGCAGCGGTAAATTGTTGAACTACATGGCTTTGGGTCAGCCAGTAGTGGCTTATGATTCGGCCGTTCATCGTGAATATCTGGGTGATTTAGGCGTCTATGCGCCCAGCGGTGACGTGGCAGCCTTTACCGAGGCGATTGCTGCCTTGTTACGCCAACCGGCGCGCCGCCAGGAATTAGGCCAGCAGCTGCGCCAGCGTGCGTTGCAAACCTACAGTTGGCAAAAGGCAGGCGAGCAGATTGTTTCCTTATACAAACAGTTGACAAAATAGGCCCATTTCACTATAATCTCCGTTCGCGAATTGCTATTCGCTCATTACAACGTGCAAAATGACCGCTACTTAGCTTGTCTATCTAATATGTGAAATGGTTGCGTGATGGACAATCAAAAGTAAAAAAGGGGTGCAACAATTTGAGGGAATTCGTTGCACCCTTTGTTTGTGGTTTTTGTTTTTTATGAGGAATATGTAAAAGCCAAAAAGATCTTTGAAAGAAGACGATCTCAAATTTGGCTTTTACTTGAGTAAATCACAAGAAACCTTGCTTTCTATTTTAAAAGTTTTTCTGTGATTTGCTTAGCAAAGGGTTCGTTTTTTAGAAAGAGTGGTTACTATCTTAGGGAGCAGGAATCTTAAATGTCTAAACTTCCAACAAAAAATTATGCCCGCATGACCGAATTGCTTGAGCTACCGACGCTCATCGATGTTCAGTTAGATTCATTCAAACAGTTCATCGAAGAAAGTTTGGCCGAGCTTTTCGACGAAATTTCACCGATTGAAAGCTTCAACGGTGATCTGAAACTGTATTTCCCCAGCAACCGTCCTGAGGTGGAAGGGTTTGACCTGAGCTACTGGTTTGGGGAACCAAAATATTCAGTGGAAGAATGTGTCGAGCGGGATATGAGTTATGCAGCACCCATGTATGTCAAGGCGATGTTGTATAGCACCGATCAGGATCAGCCCATTGTGCAGGATATTTTCATGGGCGATTTTCCGCTTATGACCCCGGCTGGTACGTTTATTATCAACGGTACAGAGCGCGTTGTGGTGAGCCAGTTAATTCGTTCCCCCGGCGCTTATTTTGAAGTTCAGGAAGAGCGTACAACGGGACGGCCGTTAGCAATGGGTAAGCTGATTCCGGATCGCGGTGCCTGGATGGAGTTTGAAACCCGAAAGACGGATTACGTCACCGTTAAGTTTAACCGGAAGCGCACCGTGCCTGTTACTTTATTTTTGCGGGCAATGGCTGCTATCGATGACGGGCTGAATAATCCGTTGCTAACAACCGGCAGTGATGAAGAAATCCTGGCCCTTTTTGAGGATATTGACACCAACGGTGAGCACCTTTACATTCAGGGCAGCATTGAGCAGGAGCCCCCGTGGGATCCGGATAAATCTCTGGCTGAGCAGGCGTTAATTGAGTTCTATAAGCGCATGCGTCCTGGCGATCCGCCTACACTGGACAATGCCACCCAATATTTGAAGGAACAGCTGTATGATCAACGCCGCTACGATTTGGCGCGTGTGGGTCGCTACAAGTTAAATAAGCGTCTTGCCTTGCAAGATGTGGTTCCGTTAACTCACCGCACTATTACGCAACAAGACATTGTGCGGCTGGTGCGTCGGATGGTAAATATCAATAACGGTCTGGAAGGGCCGGATGATATTGACCACTTGGGCAATCGCCGCGTGAAGACCGTTGGTGAGCTGCTCCAAGCGAAGCTGCGTGTGGGTTTGCGTCGTATGGAGCGTGTTGTGCGCGAGCGCATGTCGATTCGTGACAGTGACACGGTAACGCCGGTTTCTTTAATCAACATTCGTCCTGTCGTTGCGGCTGTTCGTGAGTTCTTTGGTAGCTCACAGCTCAGTCAATTTATGGAGCAGGCCAATCCGCTAGCGGAATTGACTCACAAGCGGACGCTTTCGGCGTTGGGTCCTGGTGGCTTGCGGCGTGAACGTGCCGGGTTTGAGGTTCGTGACGTGCATCATAGCCATTACGGCCGTATCTGCCCCATCGAAACACCGGAAGGTCCCAACATTGGTTTGATTGGTCGTTTGGCGACATACGGCCGTGTCAACAAATATGGTTTCATCGAGACACCCTACCGTCGTGTACTCAACACCATTCCTGGTGACAGCGACGAACTGGTCGGTCACGACGCTTTTAACAACATTGTCCACCCCGAAACGGGCGAAATCATTGTGGCTGCTGGCGAGCCTATCACTGCCAAAGATGCCAAGGCTATCAAAAAGGCTGGCATCGCCGAAGTACAGGTGAAGCCGTACATTGCAGACGAAATCATCTACATGTCTGCCGATGAGGAAGATCATTATTCAATTGCTCAGGCCAATGCCCGCATTGATGATGATGGCCAATTCATCGACCGACGCGTTTCATCTCGTCGCAACCAGCAGTTCCGCTTTACCTCTGTGCAGCGCATCGATTTCATTGATGTAGCGCCACGGCAAATTGTGGGTATTTCGGCAGCGCTAATTCCTTTCCTGGATCACGATGATGCCAACCGGGCCTTAATGGGTTCAAACATGCAGCGCCAAGCCGTGCCGCTCTTGCAGCCGGATGTACCGATTGTAAGCACTGGCATGGAGCAGCAGGCTGCCCTTAACTCTGGCCAGATTGTGGTTGCCAAGGAAGATGGTGAAGTTGTTAATGTCACAGGGGACACTGTGGTACTTGTGGGTGAAAACGGCCCGCGCACCTATAACTTGCGCAAATACAACCGCTCAAATCAGAGCACCTGCATTGATCAGCGCCCTGTGGTTGTTAAAGGGCAGCGTGTCAAGAAAGGTGATGTGTTAGCAGATAGCTCCTCCACACAGTACGGCGAGCTGGCTCTAGGGCAAGATGTGCTAGTCGCTTTCCTTTCCTGGGAAGGTGGAAACTACGAGGATGCTATCTTGGTCAGTGAGCGTATGGTGCGCCAGGATCGCTTTACCTCTGTGCATATTGAAAAGCACGAGGTTGAAGCGCGTGACACCAAGCTAGGTCCAGAAGAAATCACTTACGATATTCCAAATGTAAGCGAGGATTCGCTAAAAGACCTGGACGAGCGCGGTATTATTCGCGTGGGTGCCGATGTCAATGAGATGGACATTCTTGTAGGTAAAATCACCCCGAAAGGTGAAAAAGAACTAAGTCCTGAAGAGAAACTGCTTCGAGCTATCTTTGGTGATAAGGCTCGCGAAGTAAAGGATTCTAGCCTGCGGATGCCGCACGGTGCTCGGGGTAAGGTTGTGGATGTGCATGTCTTCGACCGGCAGCATGACCGCGATCTGCCAGCTGGCGTCGAAACGATGGTGCGGGTCAGTGTGGCTCAGCGTCGCAAAATCTCCGAAGGTGATAAGATGGCTGGGCGGCATGGGAACAAGGGTGTTATCTCTAAGATTGTTCCTATGGAAGATATGCCGTATCTGGCAGATGGAACACCAATTGACATCATTTTGAGTCCGTTAGGTGTGCCAGGCCGTATGAACATTGGCCAGGTGCTGGAAACCCATCTGGGTTGGGCAGCACACCGTTTGGGTTTCCGCGCGATTACCCCGGTGTTTGATGGTGCCAATGAGCGCGAAATCTCTGCCGAGCTGGCTCGGGCCTGGCTGTTAGGTCGTGCCTGGGACGTAGCTGTTGATTGGGCCTGGGACTGGTTGACAGAAATTGAGTACGATCTGGAATCCCTGGAAGATGAAAACGAAGCACGGCGTCTGTTTGTAACCGGCTGGCTTGGTGAAGAAGGGTATGATATTGAGCGCCTGGAAACGGATTTGCGCTATGCTCAGTGGAGTGTCGCCCGTGAATGGGTGCGTGGCCGTGACTGGGACCCAGATTTGACTTTCCCGATGAACCATGAATCGCTGCGTAAGTTGGAATGGATACCGCACAATGAAGCTGCTATTGAAGCGTGTGTGCGGGAATGGTACAGCTTCATGCTGGATAAATATGATGAGTTGTTGCCCGATGAGGTTAAGGTTGATCCATTGAAGGCAAAAGTGTCTGAATTGGAGTTGTTAGCCAACCGCATCACAACGGTGACTCACGAGCCTTTGCCTATCTTGGGTAAAGAAAAATTGATTGACGGTAAAACGGGACGGCCGTTTGACCAACCAGTTACCGTCGGTATTTTGCATATGCTCAAGCTGGCTCATCTTGTTGAAGACAAGGCACATGCCCGGTCCACTGGTCCGTATTCACTCGTTACGCAGCAGCCTTTGGGTGGTAAAGCGCAATTTGGTGGCCAGCGGTTTGGTGAGATGGAAGTGTGGGCGCTAGAAGCGTATGGCGCTGCTTATACCCTTCAAGAGATGCTTACTATCAAGTCTGATGATGTTCAGGGCCGTGTTAAGACCTACGAATCTATCGTTAAGAATGAGCCAATTGACGAGCCTGGTGTGCCCGCCTCATTCCGCGTGCTGGTGAAAGAGCTGCAAAGTCTGGGGCTTGCTGTAGAAGCAGTCACCGACAGCGGCGAAGTCGTCCGTTTTGGCAAGGAAGACGAAAAGAAGAACAAGAAATGGGCCGGAACAGGCTTGATGGATTTGGCACGTAGCCGTCGATAAAAGTCGGAGGGAAGAGAGAGGTCAAATCTCTCGCTTCCCCTCCTTAAATGTAGTTTTAAAAACAGCATCAAAAACGTTTGACAACCGCATTAACTGTGATAGAATCACCGTTCGTATGTCTGTCCCAAGCAGGTAACTAGATAAATACGTAGTTACTAATTGAATACGTGAAACCACGTGGAGGCCATCGAGTTGTTTCAACTACGATGGCCTCCATTTGTCGGGTAATAGAATGTTTGTGCCCCATTGGTATAAACAAAAATTGGATTCTGGAAGAAATAGAAAGTAAGGAGATAAACCAGCGTGCCTACGATTAATCAACTTGTACGCAAGGGGCGTAAAGCCAAAGGCAAGAAAAGCACGGCCCCTGCCTTACAATGGACATTTAACTCTTTTAAACAACGTCGGACGCGCCAACCAAAAGGTGCACCGCAAAAGCGTGGCGTTTGTACACAAGTCAAAACAATGACGCCTAAAAAACCAAACTCGGCGCTGCGCAAAGTGGCTCGTGTGCGTTTGACGAATGGCATTGAGGTTACCGCCTATATTCCTGGTGAAGGCCATAGTCTGCAAGACCACTCTGTTGTTTTGGTGCGTGGTGGCCGTGTGAAGGATTTGCCTGGTGTTCGTTACCACATTGTCCGAGGAACATTAGATGCTGGCGGTGTAGATAGCCGTAAGCAAGGTCGTTCCAAATACGGCACGAAGACACCGAAGTAATCGGTTTGTAAATTAACGGAGAATTGCAAAATGCCAAGACGTGATCGTCCTGAAAAACGACAGGTTGAACCTGATTTGAAATATGGCAATATTCATGTTTCTATGTTTGTTAACCGTCTTATGTATGATGGTAAGAAAAGCACAGCACAGCGCGTGCTATATGATAGTTTCGAGCTAATTGAGGAACGTGCCAAGAAGCCAGCTATTGAAGTTTTTGAGCAGGCTATTCAAAATGTTACTCCTCAGATTGAGGTGAAGCCACGCCGGGTAGGTGGGTCCACGTATCAGGTCCCAACGCCGGTTGATTCGCGACGTCAGCTTTCGCTAGCTATGCGGTGGCTTTTAATGGCTGCTCGTAGTCGTGGCGGCCGTTCTATGTCTGAGAAGTTGGCTAACGAGTTTATGGACGCGGCTACGAATCAGGGTGCTGCTGTAAAACGGCGTGACGATACGCACCGTATGGCAGAAGCCAACCGGGCATTTTCGCATTTCCGCTTTTAAGGAAATTAGGTACTGGAAAAGATGAGTCGTTTGCAATTAGACCGCGTACGTAATATTGGCATCATTGCACACATTGATGCCGGTAAAACAACAACTACCGAACGCATCCTGTATTACACCGGTGTTATTCATCGTATGGGTGAGGTCCATGAGGGCACCGCCACGATGGACCACATGGTGCAAGAGCAAGAGCGTGGTATCACTATTACGTCTGCGGCCACAACTACTTTTTGGCTTGACCACCAGATTAATATCATTGACACGCCCGGCCATATTGACTTTACGGCCGAAGTGCAGCGTAGTCTGCGCGTTTTAGATGGTGGTGTTGTTGTTTTTGATGCAGTTGCTGGGGTAGAGCCACAATCAGAGACAGTTTGGCGTCAGGCAGATGAATATAAAGTTCCGCGCATCTGTTTTGTTAACAAAATGGACCGCACTGGTGCTGATTTTATTCGCACCATTAGCATGATTCGGGATCGTTTGGGTGCGAACCCTATTGCGATTCAACTGCCCATTGGCCGTGAATCAGACTTCCGGGGCATTATCGATTTATTGGCGATGGAAGCGGCCGTTTGGGATGATGATGATTTGGGAGCTCAAGCTAAAATTGTAGATATTCCTGAAGATTATCTCAGCCAGGCTGAAGAGGCGCGTCAGATTATTATTGAGCGTATTGTTGAAACTGATGATGCGCTAATGGAACGTTACCTTGAAGGTGAGGAGCCGACGGTTGATGAACTGCGTGCTGCTTTGCGTAACGCTACCGTTAAGAGTCTGGTAACCCCCGTTTTGTGTGGTACAGCTTTGCGGAACAAGGGTATCCAACGCGTGCTTGATGCAGTTATTTATTATCTGCCTTCGCCGCTAGATGTCCCACCTATCAAAGGGATGAACCCCTTTACGGAAGAGATTGAGTCTCGTTCACCTTCAGATGATGAGCCGCTTTCAGCGCTTGTCTTTAAGATTGTGACGGACCCCTACGTTGGTAAGTTGGCTTATTTCCGTGTTTATTCTGGTGTATTGCATACAGGTGACACTTTGCAGAACACGACCAAGAATAAGAAGGAAAGAATCGGCCGTATTTTGCGGATGCATGCTGACCGCCGTGAAGATTTGAAAGAGGTCCATGCTGGTGATATTGCGGCTACGCTGGGTATGAAGGTGACCTTCACAGGTGAAACTCTGTCCGATGCCAGTCATCCAGTTGTCTTGGAAGCTATCAAATTCCCGGAACCGGTGATTAACCTGGCCATTGAGCCAAAGACAAATGCCGACCAGGATAAGATGGGTATCGCTCTGCGTGCCTTAGCAGAAGAGGATCCCACTTTTCAGGTGAAGGTAGATGAGCAAACTGGACAGACAATTTTGTCTGGGATGGGTGAGCTGCATTTGGAGGTCTTGGTAGACCGCATGCTGCGCGAGTTTAAAGTGGCGGCAAATGTTGGTCAGCCGCGTGTTGCTTATCGGGAAACCATTACCCGTACGGTTGATAAAGCCGAGGCCCGTTTTGTGCGCCAATCTGGCGGGCGTGGTCAATTTGGACACGTTGTTTTGCGCCTGGAGCCTTTGGAACCTGGTTCTGGCTTTGTGTTTGAGAATGCCATCGTTGGTGGCACGATTCCCAGGGAATTCATTAAACCAACGCAAGCCGGCATTGAGGAAGCGTTAGAGAGCGGTGCTTTAGCCGGGTACCCCATTGTGGATATTAAAGCCACTTTGTATGATGGCTCGTTCCATGACGTTGATTCTTCGGAAATGGCTTTCAAGATTGCCGGCTCTATGGCCTTAAAAGAAGGTATGCAGAAAGGTCGTCCTATATTGTTAGAGCCGATCATGTCTGTGGAAGTTGTGGCTCCAGAAGAATATACCGGTGATGTAATTGGTAATATTTCTTCGCGGCGCGGCATGATCGAAGGCATGGAAATGCGTTCCGAAGGATTGCAATCTATTAATGCCAAAGTGCCTTTGGCCGAGATGTTTGGTTATGCAACGCGTTTACGTTCGATGACGCAGGGTCGCGGAACCTTTACGATGGAGTTTGAGCATTACGCACCAGTGAGTGATGAAATTGCCCAAAGCCTTATGAAAAGCGGCCGTTAATGGCAAGTATTAGGGTAGGAAATATTTTTGAACCAGTGTGTTGGTTTACGAATCATTTAGCATAGAGGAAAGGGAAATTATGGCAAAAGAAAAATTTGTGCGCGAAAAACCACATGTGAACATAGGGACGATAGGTCACGTAGACCACGGCAAAACCACCCTGACAGCAGCAATCACCAAAACGCTGTCCCTCAAAGGGTTTGCCGACTTCTCTGCCTTCGACCAGATCGACAACGCCCCCGAAGAAAAAGCTCGCGGGATCACGATCGCCATCTCCCATGTCGAATACGAAACCGATAACCGGCACTACGCCCACGTTGACTGCCCCGGTCACCGGGATTACATCAAAAACATGATCACCGGCGCTGCCCAGATGGACGGCGCTATCCTGGTCGTCTCTGCCCCCGATGGCCCGATGCCCCAGACACGGGAACACGTCCTGCTGGCTCGTCAGGTAGAAGTCCCAGCCATCGTCGTCTTCCTCAACAAAGTGGACATGATGGATGACGAAGAGCTGCTGGAGTTGGTGGAGCTGGAACTGCGCGAGCTGCTGGACATCTACGAATTTCCTGGGGATGAAACCCCCATTGTACGCGGCAGCGCCCTGGTCGCCTTGGAATGCACAAGCGACGACATCAACGCCCCCGAGTATGCCCCCATTCTGGAACTAATGCGGGTGGTGGATGAATACATTCCTACGCCAGAACGGCAGACCGACAAACCGTTTATGATGTCGGTGGAAGACGTCTTCTCCATCAAAGGGCGAGGCACTGTGGTGACTGGTCGTGTAGATCGGGGCACCCTGACGCCAAACACCGAAGTTGAGATCGTTGGCTTGCAGGAAAAGACACGCAAGGTTGTGGTGACCTCCATGGAAATGTTCCACAAGATCCTGGACAAAGTCGAAGCTGGCGACAACGCGGGTTTGCTGCTGCGCGGTATCGCTCGGGAAGAGATTGAGCGTGGTCAGGTATTGGCCAAGCCAGGCAGCATCACCCCCCACACCGAGTTTATG
>JBNKLQ010000077.1:0-22710 GCA_050292445.1 Promineifilaceae bacterium (SeqCode)
GTCTTTGTGTCTCTGCGTTCTATTTTTCCGGTTATTTCAACTGTGCATTGTAGCGCAATCGGGGGCAGCAACCAAACACGCTCGATCAACGTTTTACCAACGGCATTTGGCTAGCAAAGACCCTAAGGGTTTGCCAACAAGTGGCTCGACCCAAATGACCAAACCCTTAGGGTCTGACGTCAGGCAGCTTCTTGGTAAACTGGAAAGGTAAATGAGAGACTGTAAGTTGAATCGCTGCTCAATTCAGCAAAAACCGCACCACCATACTTCTCTACTAATGCAACAATAACGCAGATTGGTTCAAAAATACTTCTTTGCTCATCACAAACGAGACGGCCGTTCTCATTTTTTAAATACTTGTCCACCCAGTAAGATAGATTTGTCCAATTTGAGAGGGTGAAATGAACGTACTCCCCATCTTCCCTAATAACCAATTCTGCTTCATCTGGCTTTCTGAATCTCAGAGATTCCATGATTACTATGATGACTTCTTCATTAGCCAAAATTGGAGAAATCTGGGTTAAATCGGTTTTTATTGGCACTCCAGCCACTTGTTCGAAGTGATTTAAATCAGCAAGGATAATTTTGGTCTTAGCTGGAGGCTTCTCAAGAAGCTGCAACATGCGCCACCAGGCCAAACTCAGGTTACCAGCTTCTTGAATACGCTCCGTAGTCTTTTTCATACCTTGAACATATTTAATGAGGACAGAGAGAGAGGGAGCGGTTTCTGCCTCCATTAAAAATAAATTGGCATAGCCAAGTACCATAGACGTTGGTGCTCTTACCTCATGAATAATACTTCCTATAAACCGAATCAATATCTCATTCCTAGCTTGCGCCGCTTCGAGTTGTTCGATCAGCTCGTCTTTGCTGAGATCGTCAAACGAAGAAGGTATTGGGGTTTGCATTGGATTTGGCCGCCTTTACCGAGGAGAAAGCATCCTCAGGCTTGTGCTGAGCGCAGCCGAAGTGTGCGTCTCGCAGCACCCGTTCGCATCTGAGGATGTTCACTCCTCCTATTCGTATACGAAACTACAAGTTCCACGCGCTGCGAACAGTATGCAAAATTTGGATGGCTTTGGCAATGAGCAGTTTGTTAGCGGGCTTGTTGGGCCACAGGCTGGCCCCGGATGGGTGAGGGAGTGGGACGACGAGGCGACCCGTGGTCGGTAATCCGTCATCCGTAAGCAGTGAACCGTTTACCGATAACCGATTACCGATTACGGAAACAGGCAAAGCATCTGCCAAATTGAAATTCACCGGGTTGGCAAGTGTATCCGGCGGAAAGTAAACGGCCGTTCCCACCACATCCTTCAACTTTGCCTTGGCCGGATACAGCAGCTTGATAGCCAATCCGCCGACCAAAATCATGAGCTTGGGACGCACCAGGGCAATTTCCCGCTCCAGGAAGGGACGGCACAGCGCCTGCTCCGCCTTGCTAGGAACGCGGTCGCCTTTGCCGCTTTTGGGGTCCTTGCCTGGATAACATTTGGTAACGGCCGTCATGTAATGCCGCGCCCGGAATGCATCTTCATCCCAGCCAGCTTCCCCCAGCCATTGAAACAACCGCGTACCGCTGCCAGCGTTGAACGGCCGTTTCGCTTCCACCTCAGTTACCCCGGGCGCTTGCCCAATCAACAACACCTCCGCCCCAGCATTACCACGAAACACTGCACCCGGCACAATCTCATGTCCCGCTTCCAGGCAGAGACGGCAGGCCCGCATTTCGGTGTGAAGTTGAGCTAAAGAATCCATCAAATCAGAATTGGGTGACATTATCAAGATGAACGTTATGTCAAATAAATTCCCGCAGATTCACACGGATTAAAAGCAAAAAATCTGCGCAATCTGTAGAACAAGTCTTATTTCCAACAGTGTCTATTGAGCAATCTCGTAATAAAGGTTAATTTAACAGAGTTTTGAAACTGTTCAACATGAGAATAATTCAGAGTCGAATACAATAGATGATGTAGTAGTCTGCACCCCGCGCTCGCCACAGGAGCAGCAAGCAGAGCCAAAAATGACGCTGGCTTAAAACGTATTCATAAACAAATTAGCGGTTTTCAGAGTGGTCCAATCTACCGACAATAAAAGGTTGCGCCTTGGCCTTGAACCGCCTAAGATCAGGATATGAAAGCGTTCTTTTCCGGTCTATTTGAATTATTGAAGGAAAGCGGCCAGGGCTGGTCTCGGGACAACGCCTCGCTGCTGGCGGCGGCACTGACCTACTACACCATCTTTGCTCTGGCACCGTTGCTGGTGATTGCCGTGGCCGTGGCCGGCGTGGTTTTTGGCGATGCGGCCGTTCAGGGCGAGATCGTGGCAGAAATTCAGGATGAGGTTGGGGAAGAAGCGGCTACCGTCATTCAAAACCTCATCAGCAACGCCAGCACATCAGAGAGCAGCACATTTGCCACAGTGGCCAGCACCGCCCTGCTGCTGGTAGCCGCCTCCGGCCTTTTTAACCAGCTGCGCCGCACCCTGAACATGATCTGGGGGCTGCGTCCCGCGCCAGAAAATGGCATCCTCAACGTCATTCGCCAGCGGGCGTTGGCCTTTGGCATGGTGCTGGTTGTGGGACTGTTGATGCTGCTTTCTTTTGCCACGAGTACGATGATTACGGTCGTAGGCGACAGTCTCTCTGTTTGGCTGCCGGGCATCGGCGCACTGCTGCCCCAAATCAACTTTCTCGCCTCCCTGGTCATCCTCACTATGCTGTTTGCCCTGTTGTTTAAGGTGCTGCCCGATGCCCACCTTACCTGGAAGGATGTACTGCTGGGGGCAGCAGTGACCACATTCCTTTTCATGCTCGGGCGCTACCTCATCACACTTTACCTGACACACAGCTCGTCTACCTCTGCCTACGGTGCAGCCGGATCGCTGGTGCTGATTCTGCTCTTTGTTTACTACTCAGCTCAGATTTTTCTATTTGGCGCGGAGTTTACCCAGGTATACGCCAACAAACATGGCTCTCGACTGCGCCCTACCAACAACGCCATCTGGCGTGGGCGGGAGGCCACCGGCATTTCCCAAGCAGAAGAAGAGACCCAAGCATATCGCATTGTCACCGTTCCCCCCGAAGATGAAACTCGCCGCAGCCAGCCAGCCACCCGCTGGCGCAAGCCCGCCGCAACGGGGCTGCTGGGGTTGGCTGCGGGGCTGCTGTTGGGATTTTTGAGCAGCCTACGACGCAAGTAGGGGTGGTTCGCGAACCGCCCCTAACGCTTTTATGACCGTTCATAAAGTCACCGCCTTCATAACCCGCACCGGCTCACAAGGGCAGCCACAACTGCTGCTGTTTCAGCATCCACAGGCGGGGGTGCAGATTCCGGCGGGTACGGTGGAGGCTGGGGAAGATTGGCAAACGGCCGTTCTACGCGAAGTCCAAGAAGAAACCAACCTGACCCAGCTCACCATCCAGCGCTATCTAGGCCAGATCGAAAATGAGCTGGCCCCCGATGAAATGATCCTCAACCGGAACGGCCAGATTTTGAGCCAGCCAGACGAACATGCCATCCCCTTTCAGCGCCTGTTTACAAGGGGAGTTACGTTTAAGGTGGGGGCTGCGGCACGGAACGGCCGTTTCCGCCAGATCACCTATCTGGAATACGATCAGCTGCCCAACCCCCAGGCCATCACCCTCTATATTGACGGCTGGCTGCCGCAAGCGTGGCTCAGCCAGACCAAAACCCGTCATTACGTCCACCTGCGTTGCCAGGAGGAAACCCCAGACCGCTGGTCGCTGCCCGGTGATAACAACCACATCTTCTCCCCCTTTTGGGCCAACTTGCAGCCCAAACCCGCCGTCGTTCCCCCGCAAAACCGCTGGCTGGATGATGTGTATCAGACACTCCTCAACCAGGAGCAAGATTAGGAAACCATTTAGCCCGACATTCCTCAATTCATTGAGGAATGTCACCCCAGATTTAGTGACTCTGCTATTGACAGAGCCTAACCCCCAAATGCTACAATAAAGACGAAAGTTCATTTCGCCGCTGTGGTCCTGTCTTCTTGCAAATAGTTAAGCAAAAGCCAAATTCGAGATCGTCTTTATTCAAGACTCTTTTTGGCTAATACATAAGCCTCACCCAGGGAGCCACCATGAAAACCCAGCACAAAATTCTGCTCAGAAATTTCCTCATCGAACTGATTCTTTATGCCCTGCTGCTGCTGCTGTACTTTTGGGGTGTGCTGCGCTTTTTGGGCGAGCCGCTCAACAGACTCTTTCATCTCAACCTCCTGGTTTACGCTGTGGCCACGCTCCTGCTTATCGTTGCCCAAGGGGTCTTTTTGGAATGGGTCACCTCTTTCCTCATTACCCGTCTCGGTCTAGAGAAATTGGAGTAATGTTATGGAATTTCCCATTACTGGCGTCACCATCGATCCCTTCTTCCTTATCGGCATTGGATTTGTCGTTGGGTTGTTAGGCGGATTTTTTGGCGTAGGCGGTGGTTTTCTGGCTGGGCCGCTTATGTTTTGGTCCGGCGTACCCATGAACTTTGTCGTGGGTACCGATCTGGCCCACATGACCGGCAAATCAATCGTAGCCGCCAAACGCCACCGCACTCTGGGCCATGTCGATATTAAACTTGGGGCCTTGATGATTGTTGGTACCATTATTGGTGTGGAAATTGGGGCCAACATCATCGAAGCATTAGAGGATACCGGCAATATCGACCAGGTAATTGGCATCACCTACATCGTCATTTTATGCATCATCAGTCTGTTTACCGCCTGGGAAAGCATTAAGGCGATGCGCATGATTCGCACTGAAAAGCTGGGTGTGAAAGAGGTGATGGCTTTTGCCAACATCTCCAAACGCGTACACACTATCCGCATCCCCCCCATGATATCTCTGCCTGGTTCTGGCATTGCTGAAGTTTCTTTGTGGGTGGTTCTGGGCGTGGGGATGATTACCGGCGTGCTGGCCGGTGCCCTGGGCGTCGGCGGCGGCTTTATTCGGATGCCCATGCTCATTTATCTGCTGGGTGTGCCTACCCATGTCGCCGTCGGCACAGACCTGTTTGAAATTGTGTTCTCGGCGGGCTATGGCACGCTGACCCACGCCCTGAAAGGCAACGTGGATGTGTTAATGGCTTTGGTCATGCAGACGGGTGCGGCCGTGGGTGCCCAAATTGGCGCGGTGTCCACTCGCTATTTTGCCGGGCCGCGCATTCGTCTATTTTTCTCAATCTTGCCCCTGGTTGGTGCGGTTTTGGTTCTTATTCGATTATTGGGCGGGGGAATGCCAGAATTTTAAATTTTGCAGTAAAAGGGTCGTTGTCAGATGAACGTTCTTATTTGTGTCAGCAATATGCCTCATGCCCACAGCACGGTGACGTTGGGCAGCCAGGTGGCCAGGTTATTGGGGCGTCCCATTTCGTTGTTGAAAGTGATCACCGATGAAGCGGAAACAGAAACGGCCGCTTTTACCCTGGAAGAAGTGCAAAAACTCATTGACGCACCTGTTGAGGAAACGGCCGTTTCTCTGGGCACACCCGCCAAAGAAATCTTGCGCAAAGCCGAAAGCGGTAGCTATCATCTCATTGTTGTTGGTGCCCACGCCATAAGCAACCTGTGGGATCAATTCCTGCAATCGGTCACCCATAAAGTTGCCAACCAAGCCACCGCTTCCGTTTTGGTGGCCCGTGGTGAACCACAACATCTGCGCCACCTGCTGATTTGCACCAGCGGTTATGTAAACAGCGAAATTGTCATTCGTAACGGAGCAGCCCTGGCTCAGGCTGCCCAGGCAAAGGTAACCCTACTCCATGTTGCTGAATCTTTGCCAGGAATGTTTACAGGCCTGGACGAGATGGAAGAAACATTGCCAGAACTTCTGCAAACCAATACGCCACTGGCCCAACACCTCAAATGGGCATCCGAGTATCTGGTTAAGGCCCAGGTTTCGGCCGAATTGAGGCTGCGGCGAGGCATCGCCATCGATGAGCTCCTTGCCGAAGCCCAAGAAGGAAACTATGACCTGATTGTGTTAGGGGCGCGGACTGAATACAACCTCTTAAACAGCCTGCTCATGGGGCAAGTAACACCTAAAATCATTGACAACGCACCATGTTCAGTGCTGGTGGTACGTGGAGATTTATAAACGTGTCCGCTTCTATCCTGCTGACGCTCATCATCCTCATCCTTGCCGCCGTCCTCTTCATTAGCGAACGTCTTAGCGTTGATCTGATCGCTTTGCTCGTTCTCATCAGCTTAACCGTTACCCAACTTGTTACACCTGCCGAAGCGCTGTCGGGCTTTAGCAATCCCGCCGTTGTAACCGTGTGGGCAGTATTTATCATCAGCGGCGGCCTTTCCCAAACCGGCGTTGCCAACAAGATTGGTCAACAAGTTTTACGCTTTGCTGGCACAGGTGAAGTGCGCCTGATTCTCATTATTATGTTAACAGCCGGGCTATTATCTGCCTTCATGAACAATGTGGGGGTGGCGGCGCTACTGCTGCCCGTTGTGATTGATATTGCCCACCGCACCCGCCGCTCTCCATCTCGTCTGCTTATGCCCCTGGCCTCCGGGGCTCTGCTTGGCGGCCTCTCCACCCTCATTGGCACCCCACCCAACATTCTGGCCAGCGATGCCCTCCGAGAAGCCGGGCTAACCCCCTTCTCTATGTTCGACTTCGCGCCTGTTGGCCTTCTCATTCTCATCTCTGGTATCTTGTTTACCATATTGGTTGGACGCCACTTGCTGCCCCGGCGTGACGTGATTGGGGAAGCTATTAACCCCAATAACTCCACGCTGGAAGAAGCATACCATTTGGGACAGCGTCTTTTTACCTTATCGATTCCCCCGCAAGGGAAGCTAAATGATGTACCGCTGTCCGAAAGCCGCATTGGCTCATTGTTGGGCTTAAATGTAGTTGCCATTTTACGCAATGGGCACACAATTCTTTCGCCAAAAGGAGAGACCAGGCTAAAAACCAACGACCGCCTGCTGGTGATGGGGCGGCAGGATGAAATTGCCAGTTTTCATCTGCGCCAACTGTTCACCGACGTCCAGCGGCAGCCTTCGCTGGCAGATATGACTGCTGCGGGCATTATTTTGGCCGAAGCACGTCCCAAGCCAACGGCCGATTTCCTGGGGCAAAATCTGGAAACGGTGCGTTTTCGGCAGCAGTATGGCTTAAACGTATTGGCCATACGACGCAATGGAAACGTGCTGCTGCGCAATTTTCAGCTCCTGCCACTTCAAGCCACCGATACGCTGCTGGTGCAGGGCACACAAGCAGAAATTGATGCCTTAAAAGATAGCCGTTCGTTTACGATCACCTCCCCACAAACATTAGCTACCTATCATTTAGAAGATAGTTTGGTATTTATTCGCCTGCCAAAGGACTCTGTGTTGAACGGCCGTTCCCTACGAGACAGCCGCTTAGGGGATGCGTTTGGCTTAACTGTGTTGGGCATTGTGCGCCAGGAAGAGACCCACCTGCTGCCTGACCCGGATGAACTGCTGCAGGCTGGGGACCGTTTGCTGGTGCAGGGTCACAAAAAAGATATTGCCATTCTGCGTGGCCTGGAAGAATTGGTAACCGACGAAGAGCTTATCGATCCCCAAAAGTTGGAATCAGAGCGTATTGGCCTGGTGGAAGTTATCCTCTCCCCCTATACCACTCTGGAAGGGCGTACGCTGCAAGAAATTTACTTCCGAGAAAAGTACGGTCTTAATGTGTTGGCTATCTGGCGGCGCGGACGGCCGTATCGGCACAACTTGCGTGAAATGAGTCTGCAAATGGGGGATGCCTTGCTGCTGCACGGCGCACGTGCAAAACTGAACCTGCTAGGACAAGAACCTGACTTTGTCGTGCTGCACACCGACTCCCAGCCGCCGCTGAAGCTGGCAAAGGCTCCTCTGGCGGTGCTGGCCTTGCTGGTTGTGCTGGTACCGGTCATCGCTGGGTGGCTGCCCATTGCCATCGCCGCCATCATGGGTGCCACGCTAATGATTCTCACTGGCTGCTTGAACATGGAGGAGGCGTATCGCTACATTGATTGGAAAGCAGTTTTCCTCATTGCGGGGATGCTGCCGCTGGGCATTGCTATGCAAAGCAGCGGTGCGGCCCAATTTTTAGCAGAGCAAGTGGTGGGCGTGATGGGAAGTCTGGGGATTACGGCCGTTCTCATCGGATTATTTCTGCTAACCAATCTAGCTTCCCAGGTGATGCCCAACCCGGTTGTTACCGTACTCATGGCTCCTATTGCCATCAGCACCGCCCAAGATTTGGGCGCGTCACCCTACTCCTTCATGATGCTGGTGGCCATTGCCGCGTCTGCCAGCTTCCTCAGCCCCGTTGGACACCCGGCCAACATCCTCATCATGGGGCCGGGTGGCTACAAATTTAGCGATTACATCAAAGTCGGGCTGCCGTTAACGGCCGTTGTCTTACTCATCACCATGCTGGCTTTGCCCATTTTCTGGCCACCTTAAAGGTAATTGATAGCTTTTACAGTAGCCCCGCCCCCCAACATCCGGTAAACTTTCCTTGCCAAAACATGGCAACCACAAGTCGTTTTAAAAAGCCCACCCATTTGTAGGCGCGGTTTCTTACCGCGTAAAAATGGCGCAGAAAGAATCTGCGGCTACAAACAAATTTTGGAGAGTTCCCATGACCTATTCCCTCATCCACAACGGTACCGTGATTGACGGCAACGGCCGTTCCCCCCTGAAAAACGGCGCAGTCCTCATGCGTGACAACAAAATTGAGCAGGTTGGCCGCAAAAGCGACATCCGTCTGCCCAACAGCGATGTGCAAATGATCGACGCCAACGGCGGGCACATCTTGCCTGGCCTCATCGACACCCATGTTCATTTCATCTTCGACGGTGTTAACTTTACCGAAGCGATGAACACCCCCTTTTCGCTCAACTATTACAAAGCCATCGGCCCGATGCGGCGTACCCTGGAGGCGGGCATCACCTCCGTGCGGGATGCCGGTGGCGTGGATTTAGGGATGAAGCAGGCGGTGGAACAAGGCTACATCGAAGGACCCCGCATGCAAATTAGCATCTCTGTCCTCACCATCACTGGCGGACACGGGGACAGCTGGCTGCCCTCTGGCCTGGATTTTGGCCTGATTCCCGCCACGCCCGGCCGCCCCAGCGGCTTGTGCGACGGCGTTGAAGAAGTGCGCAAAAAGGTGCGTGAAGTATTGCGCGCCGGAGCTGAGATCATCAAAGTGTGTTCCACCGGCGGCGTCCTCAGCCCCACCGACCACCCGGAATTTACCCAGTTCACCCCAGAAGAATTGGAGGTGATGGTGCAAGAAGCCGCTTACCGGCGCGGCGTGAAGGTAATGGCCCATGCCCAGGGGGCTGAAGGCATCAAAAATGCGGTCCGGGCAGGCATCCACTCCATCGAGCACGGCATTTTTGTGGATGACGAAGCGATTGAGCTGATGCTGGAAAAAGGCACCTTCCTGGTGCCCACCCTGCTGGCCCCATTGGCTGTGTTGGAAGCGGCCGAAGCGGGCGGCAACATGCCGGAATGGGGCATCCGCAAATCCCGTGAGGTGATTGAAATTCATAGCGAGAACATCGGCAAGGCATTTAAAGCCGGGGTGAACATTGCCATGGGCACCGACGCCGGGGTGATGAAACACGGCACCAACCTGCGCGAGCTGGGGTTGATGTGCAACGTCGGCCTGTCGCCGATGGACAGCATCGTGGCCACCACCAAAACAGCCGCCGAATGCCTGGGCTGGCAAGATCAGGTCGGCACGCTGGAAGCAGGCAAGCTGGCCGACGTCATCGTCAGCCAAACAGACCCGCTGGCCGACATTCGCAGTTTGGAAGATGTGGACAATATTCGGCTGGTGGTGAAGGACGGCCGTATTGTCAAAAATTTGATGTAACCAGAACCTCCCGGAGGTTTTATCTGAGGCGAAGCTCATTTGCTGAACCTCCGGGAGGTTAATAGCTATGGAAGTACAAAACAACCACAACCGCCAGGTGATGCTCCAGCGTGTGAAAACGTATTGGCTCGTGGGCGTGCTGCAAGAGTCGCTGCACGGGGCGGAGCTGATCGACCTGGCAATGACCTATCGCACTAACGCCGTGGCCAGCCGCGTGACGGCCGAATGGCAACAGCCGGACAACCTGCTACCTGATGAAGTGTTCGACACCCCCCTGCCCCTGGGCACCAACATCACCAAGGTGTATGACGAGGCCGAAGGCACGCTGCTTATCATGGGCGAGCCGGGGGCGGGCAAAACCACCATCCTTTTGCAGCTGGTCAGTGATTTATTGTTAAGGGCGCAGATGGACGGCCGCCATCCCATCCCCGTCGTGTTTAGCCTGGCCAGCTGGGCCAACAACATCCCCCTGGGCGACTGGATGGTCAACGAGCTGGCCAACCGCTACGAGGTGCCGCGCCGCTTGGGGCAGCTATGGCTGAAAAACGGCGAATTACTCCCCCTGCTAGACGGCCTGGATGAAGTAGAACAGGATCACCGTGTGGATTGTGCGCAGGCGATCAACCAGTTCCGCCAGCGCTACCTCACCCTGCCCACCGTCGTCACCTGCCGCCTCAAGGATTATGAGGCATTAGCCACGCGGCTTAATCTGGCCCAGGCGATTGTGCTGCAACCGCTGTCGCTGGAACAGATTGACCAATATTTGGCCAGCATGGGGCCGCGCCTGGCCGGGCTGCGCGCCGCGCTGCAAAACGACATGACGCTGCGCGAGCTGGCCGAATCGCCCCTGATGCTCAGCATGATGACCTTGGCCTATTACCGGATGCCGGAAAATGTGGCCCTGTCGCTGGGCAGCCGCAAAATGGGGCGCACGCTGCTGTTTGACGTGTACGTGGAGCGCATGGCGCGCTATCGCGGCGGCGAGTCGCTCTACGAGCCAGAGCAAACGGTGCAGTGGCTGGGCTGGCTGGCGCAAAAGATGTCACAGTTTAACCAGACGATCTTCTTCCTGGAGAATCTACAACCTAACTGGCTACCTCGTGAACAGCAGCGCCAGTTTGTCGGCGCTATGCGCACGCGGCTGGCCGGGGTTTTTGTATTGGTCGGCCTGCTGGCAGGCTTGGTGGGGCTGTTGGTTGACGATTGGCGCGCTTTGCTGGCCGGTTTGGGTGCCGGGCTGGTAGCTGGCGGCCTGCTGGCTTTTTTCCGCCTGCTGCTGGTGTGGGCACGGGTTTCCTGGTTCCGCATTGAGACGGTGGAAACGCTCAACTGGCGCTGGCTGCGGGCGCTGCTGGGCGGCGGCCTGGGGCTGGTTGGCGGTGGCCTGCTGGGCGGGCTGCTCTGGCTGGCGGGGCAGGGGCTAGACCCGCCGCTCTCCGGTGGCTGGGTAATCTTGCTGGCGCTGATTGGGCTGATTAGCCAGACGGTGGCCCACGCGCTGGAGCGTGATGAGATGAAGATGCGTACGACGCCGGGACAGGGGTTTGAAAGGTCAAAGCAGAACGGCCGTCTCGTTGGCATCATCACCGGGGTGGCAACAGCGCTACTTCTTGGTTTAGGCTGGCTCATCACCAACTGGGTCAACATGCCGCTGACGGGGGCTGCCTTTTGGCCCTTTGCCGTGGGCATTTCCTTGTATCTGGGCATCTCTGCCGGGCTGGCTTACGGCGGATTGGCTGCCTTGCAGCACAAGCGGCTGCATCGCGTGTTAAGCGAACATCAACTGGCCCCCGCCGACTATATCCACTTTTTAGATTATGCCGCCGAACGCAACCTGCTGCGCAAAGTGGGTGGCGGCTATATGTTTGTTCATCTGCTGCTGCTGGATTATTTTAGAGAGACGGCCAATAAAAATGATGCGTGAGGTGTGATCAAAATCACATTGCATGTCACGTAGGGGCGAGCGATGGGAGAATTGGTTACAAGTGTGGCAAGGGTATCATCCCATCGCATCGCCCCTACGAATGATCTATGACAAAATCACATTTTCCAGAGGCTACTTCGTTTTTAGGTAAAATTGTCACGGCCAACATTGATCGCCCACTGCATTCACAGCATCCCGATTGGGGTTTTGCCTACCCTGTGAACTACGGCTTTTTACCCGGCGTTCCCGCGCCAGATGGCGAAGATTTAGATGTGTATATTCTGAATATCGCGGTGCCTTTGCGGCAATTTACGGGAGAATGTATTGCCGTTATCCACCGCCTGAACGATAATGATGATAAACTTGTGTTGGTTCCCCAGGGTGAATCGTTAACTGATCAGCAAATTTGGGACCAAACAAAGTTTCAGGAAAAATATTTTGATTCGGTTATTTTGCGAGAGCATTCAAGAGATTTGAAGTAAGATAATGCAAACGGCAGAAATACAATTAAGATAAACTTTTTGCCACCGACAGCCCACTCCCCTATTCTAATAATTAAACACCAAGCAAGATGAAAGAATAATCAATCGTCATGCTGCCTTGGGAATGATACGCTAAAACAATATGGAACTATTTCAAGAACTACCCCTCACGATCCTCAGTTTTGTCTTTATGGCGCTGGCCTCCTGGCAAATTGGACGCCTCTTTTCTGCTTTTAACTTGCCCAAAATTAGTGGCTATTTGTTTACCGGTCTTATGGCCGGGCCGTTTGTGCTGGGCTTTGCTAGCATCGCAGAAATTGAATCGCTCCGCTTTGTTGATGAGATTTCGCTGGCATTTATTGCCTTTGCGGCAGGCAGCGAGCTGTACTTGCCGGAGCTGCGAGGGCGGCTGCGCAGCATTGGGGTGGTCACCGCCACCATTGTTTTTGTCACAATGGTGGGCGGCACGCTGGCGGTATTTATGCTGGCCCGTTTTATTCCCTTTATGCAAGAATTCCCCGTGAGCGGCCAGGTGGTCATTGCTCTGATTGCCGGAACGATTATGGTGGCCCGTTCACCCTCGGTGGCTATTGCCCTCATCAATGAGCTGCGATCTCGTGGCCCGTTTACGCAAATGGCACTGGGCGTTACGGTTATCTCAGACGTGCTGGTGATTGTGCTGTTTGCCATTAGCGCCGACATTGCCGACGCGGTGCTGACTGGCGTCTCATTAAATCTGGGGCTGCTCTTGTTGCTGGCGGTAGAAATAGCCATTTCGATTGGTCTGGGCTATTTGTTAAGCCGTTTGCTGCTGGTGGTGCTGAATCAACATTGGCGGCTTTGGGTGAAAACGGCCGTTATCCTCAGCCTCGGCTTTGCTGTCTTTTTGCTTTCTACCTGGGTGCGCGACTATACGCACGACAACTTCCCCATCGAACTCTTGCTGGAGCCGCTACTCATCTGCATGGTGGCCAGCTTTGTGGTTAATAATTACAGCGAATGCCGCCTGGAGTTCTCCGAAATTCTGCACGATGTGGGGCCATTTGTGTACGTAGCCTTCTTTACGCTGGTCGGTACTGGCCTTAAGCTAGACATTTTGGCCCAGGTGTGGCCCATTGCTCTGGCTTTAGCTGTCATCCGGGTGGTGGTGATTCTTATTGGCTCTTTTGCAGGCGGCACGCTGGCGGGGGATTCTAGCAAGAGTAATCGCTACAAATGGATGGTGTTCGTAACCCAGGCCGGCGTGGCTCTGGGCTTGGCCAAAGAGGTAGCTGTGGAATTCCCTGGTTGGGGGGATTCGTTTGCCACCACGATCATCGCGATGGTGGTGCTGAATGAGATTATCGGGCCGATCCTGTTTAAGATGGCGCTAAACCGCATGGGTGAATCGCATGTGCAGGCACAGGCAGCTCCCTTCGACGGCGTGCGCGATGCCATTATTCTGGGCCTGTCACCCCAGTCAGTAACGCTGGCCCGGCAGCTGAAAGCCCATCATTGGCAGGTGCGTCTGGCGGCGTTAGATACGGAGCGAATGCAAACCCGTTTGGACCAGTTGGAGGACAGTTCATTAGATGTGCATCTGCTGCCAAACTGGTCGCAGGCCACATTGCAATCGTTGGAAGCGACCCAGGCAGACAGTTTTGTGCTGATGTTATCTGGCGAGGAAAACTTGCAGGTTTGTGAGTTAATTTACGAACATTTTGGCACAGAAACGGTGGTGGTCCATTCCCGTGATCGGGAGATGCGTCCTGCATTACAAGAGCTTGGCGCGTTGATTGTGGAACCAGATACGGCCGTTGTCTCCTTGTTAGAACAATTTGTGCGTGCGCCTTCCTCATCCATGCTGCTATTAGGCGCAGATCATCAGCAAGAAATTTTGGACATCGAGATGCGCAATGCTGATTTAAATGGCATTACGCTGCGTGAACTGCGCCTGCCACTGGACGTGCTGATTTTGTCCGTGCGCCGTGGTCGACAAGTATTGGTTACACACGGGCACACGCAGCTAAAGTTAGGCGACAAGATCACATTGTTTGGCGTAGCGGATAAATTAGACGAGGTAATCCTGCGCTTCGAAAGCCAAAATGTACCTACCTAGAGGGTAGCCTTTTATTTTATGGATCAATTACCTGACTTTTTTGTTATTCTAGTCGCGTTTGGCGTTGTTACGTTGGCAGCACGCCAAATCGGCGAATTTTTCACACGATTGCGTCTTCCACTTATTACGGGCTATCTGTTTACTGGCCTACTTGTTGGTCCTTTTGTTCTGGGCTTTGCCAGTAAAGAATCGCTGGACCAGCTGCTATTTATTGATGAAATTTCGCTGGCGTTTATTGCCTTTGCGGCAGGAAGCGAGCTGTATTTGCCGGAGCTGCGGGGGCGCTTACGTAGCATCAATCTGGTCACGGCTGGCTTAATCATCGCGACAATGGCCTTTATTATTACGGCCGTTTTGCTGTTGGCTGATTCAATTCCATTTATACAGGCAATGGGGAGAGACGGCCGTTTTGCTGTTGCCCTGCTTGCCGCTGCCATCCTCACTGCCAGTTCCCCCTCCTCTGTCATTGCCGTTGTCAACGAACTGCGCGCGCGTGGCCCCTATACCCAAATGTCTCTCGGCGTCACCGTGATTATGGATTTTGCCGTCATCATTCTGTTCGCCCTCAGCTCCTCAGTTGCCGATGCACTTTTTGAGGACGTCCCCCTCAACTTCAACTTCATTTTCCTATTAGTCGTCGAACTGTTACTTGTTATCGTACTTGGCTACAGCGTCTACTGGGCACTGCGCTGGATACTAAGTCGTCATTTTAACGCGTCCCTCAAAACCTTCTTGATCTTGCTCACAGGCTACAGCGTCTTTATCTTCTCGGCCTGGCTGCGCAACTATACGCACGAGAATCTACCCTTTGAACTGCTCGTTGAACCACTGCTGGTCTGTATGTTAGCCAGTTTTCTGGTCAACAATTACAGTCCGTTCCGAGCTGAATATGCCCAACGACTGCATGACATAGCACCCTATATTTATGTTGCCTTCTTCACCCTGACTGGCGAGTCGCTGGAGTTAGATGTCTTGGCGCAGGCATGGAAAATCGCTTTGGCCCTGTTCGCCATTCGGGTGATAGCCCGTATCATCGGCTCATTTGCTGGCGGCGTGTTGGCCCATGACCCCATGCGTAACAACCGCGTCAAATGGATGGCGTTCATCACCAATGCAGGCGTGGCCTTGGGTCTGGCCAAAGAGGTTGCGGTAGAATTCCCCTTTTTAGGCAGCAATTTTGCCACGCTCATCATCTCCGTGGTCGTGCTTAATCAAGTCATTGGGCCACTAACGTTTAAATGGGCTATAAACTTCCTTGGCGAATCACGCACCAAGGCCCAAACGGCCGAATTTGATGGGGTACGGGATGTGATCATCTTCGGCGTAGATGGACCGTCAATTCTGCTGGCACGCCAGCTACAGCGGCACAATTGGGAAGTGAAAGTGGCTTGTTTAGAGCCTAATCTGATTGTCGGAGAGCTAGAATCTGAATCAACAGACGTCGCCCTCATACCCATTCAAAACGTCTCATTAGAGAGTTTACATCAATTAGACACCCTGCGGGCAGATGCGGCCGTTCTTATGCTGTCCGATGAAGAGAATTATGCTATCTGTGAAATGCTCTATGAACAATTTGGCACGGAAACGATTGTCGTTCGATTAAATGACCGGATCTATTTTGATCGATTCCATGCCTTGGGGGCACTCATCATCGATCCAGCCACGGCAATGGTCGGCCTGCTGGAACAGTTTGTGCGTTCCCCCTCAGCAGCGTCGCTACTTTTGGGCATGGAAGAAGGCCAGGATATTATGGATATCGAGCTGCGTAATCCAGCCCTGCATGGCATTGCTTTGCGCGAGCTGCAACTGCCGCTGGACACGTTGGTGCTCTCGGTTCATCGCAAGGGCCACACGATTATCTCACATGGCTATACGCAGCTTGAAATGGGTGATCGCGTTACAATTGTGGGCAAAAGCAGCAGCTTGGAAGAAGTCACGCTGCGTTTGGATGGGTAACAAGAACAATGCCATTATTGCCTGGTGAGCTTCTCAACAAACGGTATCGCATCGTCAACTTGCTGGCCGAAGGCCAGTACGGTGCCGTCTATCGGGCGCGCGACGTGGTGGATAACCGCGACGTCGCGGTGAAGGAGTATCTTGATAGCTCAGTCGAGATGCAAAAGCGGTTTCGCCAGGAAGCCCGTCGCCTGAGTGACCTCTCTCACCCGCAGCTGCCAGATGTGGTGGATCATTTTGCTATTGAGCAGAGCGGCCAATATCTGGTGAGCAGTTACATAGACGGCATTGATTTGCAGAGCTTGTTGGACCAATACGGCCGTCTCCCCCACGAACGTCTCATCGAATGGCTGCAAGCTGCCTGCCAGCCACTTACCTATCTACACCAAAAAGGTCAGCTCCACCTCAACATCAAACCAGCCAACATCCGCGTGACGCCAGAGGGCACCGTTTTTTTAGTAGACAGCGGCCTGCCTGGCATGGGCGTCCCGCTGCACAACCAGGGGTACGGTTCGCCAGAACAGCAGGCCCAGCAAGACGTTTCACCCGCCAGCGACATCTACAGCCTGGGGGCCACGCTCTATACGCTGTTAACCAATCAGGTACCACCTAACGCACTAAGCCGCGAGACCGGACTGGCGGATTTGATTCCGGCGCGTGAAGTAAACACAGACGTGCCGCCTTATCTTTCGCTGGTTGCCAATCGGGCACTCTCTTTACGCGCCGATGCCCGGTACGATACGGCCGAATCCTTTGCCAACGCCCTGACCAAACCCAACAGTCAGCCTGTCCCACCACCTAGCGAACCACGCCGCAGCCCCACACGTCAATTGGGTAGCCCGCCGCCACCACGCCTCTCGCCGCGCACACGGCGGCAAATGGAGCAGCGCACCATCATTGCGCTGGTAGTCATGCTTGCGCTTGTACTGCTCATCGGTAGCATTTTTACCCTGTCCAGTTTGAATGATGGTGATGAGACAGAGGCAGAAGCCACCGCGACGTTGGAATCGGCCATTGTGGCCGCGCTCACGTCCATCGCCCCCACCCCGTCGCCGCTGCCGGCACCCACCTTGCCCCCCACGCCCAGCCCGGAACCGCTCATCACCGACACGGGCGCGCGCATGGTGTTTATGCCGGGCGGTTTATTCCGCATGGGCACAGATGAAGGAGAGGCCGATGAACGGCCGTCTCATCTGGTGCGTATGGACCCCTTTTTCATCGATGAAACGGAAGTGACCAACGGGCAGTATGCGCAATGTGTGGCGGCAGGCACCTGTGCCCCGCCGGGCAGCAATGCAGCCCCTTTTCACCCAGCCTACTATGGCGACCCCGCCTATGATGATTATCCCGTGATTCAGGTGTCATGGTACGATGCCGATACATTTTGCGATTGGCGTGGCGGACGATTGCCGTCTGAAGCGGAGTGGGAGATGGCAGCGGCCTTTGACCCCAATCAATCGATTGTCCTGCGCTATCCGTGGGGAGATGCGTTTGATGGCACAAAAGCCAATTTTTGCGATGAGAACTGCACCTTGAGTGTACGCGACAGCGGTGTAGATGACGGGCATCGCAGCACCGCACCTGTGGGCAGTTTTGCTGACGGCCGTTCCCCTATTGGCGCGTACGATATGGCTGGGAATGTCATGGAGTGGGTCAGCGATTGGTACGATCCCCGCTACTATGAAAGCACCACAGATACCAACCCATTTGGGCCACCTGAAGGTGAGTTCAAAGCCATTCGGGGCGGCTCCTGGCTCTCTCCTGCTGAAGATTTGCGCGTGGTCACTCGCAGCTCATACGATCCCACCGTCAAACGAGACAATCTGGGCTTCCGCTGCGCCATGACGGCCCCCTAATTCGGTAATCGGTAAACGGTGAATGGTCATCGGTAACTAATTACGGATCTAGCCACATATCAGTTTAAGCGAGAAAAGAAAAATAGGACACAGATTAACACAGATAAACACTGATTTTTGTTTTTTATCTGTGTAAACCAGTGTTCATCAGTGTCCAATTCCAAAAGTGATATGTAGCTAGGTAACTGATTAGCGATTACTGACTCACTGCTTACTGTGCAGAGGCGCGAAGCGTGGCGGGAAGTTCAATGGTGAACTGGGCACCGCGCTCCGGCAAATTTTCAACCCAGATGGTTCCTTGATGCGCTGTGACAATTCCCTTTACAGCAGACAATCCCACACCAGAGCCTTTGGTGGGCAAACCTTCTTGTATGCCACGGTAAAATTTATCAAAGACGCGGGGTAAATCTTTTTCTGGAATGCCCGGTCCCTGATCCGCTACTTCAATCGCTAATTCTTCCGGACCATAGCAGGTTCTCAAGGTCACTTCTGTTGCTTCGGGGGAATATTTGATGGCGTTGTCCACCAGATTGAGGATCATGTGGTAGAGGCGCAAGCCATCGCCATTGATTGGGTAAGGGGTCCCTTCGGTTACGGCCGTTACCTGAATCGACTTTGCCAAGGCAACCCCTTCCGTATCGCGCACCACCTGGACCACCGTTTGTTGTAGATCAACCACCTCTTGCACCAGTTGAATGGCTTCATCCTGGGCAACCGTGTCCAGCAAATGCGTAATCATGTCCAGCATCCGATCCGCAGCCACGTTGATCTCATCCAGGAAGCGCTGCCCCTTTTCGCCCAAGGTTTCCGTCCGTTCCAGCAAATTGGCATAACCGGTGACGGCCATCAAGGGATTTTTTAGATCGTGGGACAGCATATGCATAAACTCGGAACGGTCCTTCTCCAGCTGCTTCACATACGTAATGTCTTGCATCATGGCAATGGTGCCGATCTCTGCCACATGCTCTGTAGTGGAAAGGTACGTTTCGTCGCCAATTTGCACTTCAATGGTCCGCCCTACGCTGCTGCTAATCGCCGCAAAAAACTGCGACATATTGGTTTCTAGCAGCCGCTGGGCCGCTTCGTTAGAGACCAGCACATTACCAATATCGTCTAAAATTGTGAGCGGCTCGGAGAGTGTGTTGCCCATGGCCAAAATGGCTTTTTGCTGCCGGGTGGAATTGGCATAAAGGCGGGCATTTTCAACGGCCGTAGCTACCGGATTGGCAAAAGCCCGCAGCAGCGCCGCATCCTCTTCAGAAAAGAGCGTCCCAGGCTGGCTATGCAAAACCAAAACCCCAACTACCTCCCCTTTTACTTTCAGGGGGACAGCCGCCATGGGCACTTCAGCCTGGGGGGCAATCGCATCTAGCTGTTCATCGAAGCTGGGGTAAGCGGCAATGTTATTGGTAATGATTGATTCACCTTGGGCAACAACCTGACCTAAGATGCCCCGTTCCAGAGGATAGTTGGGCAGTTCTGGCGCTTCGCCAAACGGCCGTAACATCGGCCGCTTCTCATCACGCAAATAAACATGAACCTCGGCCACGGGCATGTGCCGCCTGACCTGCTCTACCAGCACCTGATAAACCTCACGCATATCCAACGAAGCAGAAACGGTTCTGGCCAGTTCATTGATGGCTCCCAGCTCCTTCACGCGTTCATCCAAAGCTTTATCAGTCGCCTCGTATAATCGCGCGTTCTGAATGGCAATCGCCGCGTAATCAGCCACGGCATTCAGCAGGCGTTCGTCATAATCATCAAACGACTTGCCTGGTTCCCGATGCGCCGCAGCCAACACGCCAAACGTCACGCCACCCAGGGCAATAGGCACATAAGCCAGGGCTTCAACCAGATACCCCGTCATGACCTGCTGGGAAACTTCTCCCGGTTCTGATTTTGTGCGAATGGCCTTGCCCGTTTTAATGACGCGTCCAGCGGGGGTATTTTCATTGATGGGCAGGCGCGTGCGACGCAGCTTGGTATCATCAATGCCCTTACGGGCTTCCAGGAAAAGCTCACCGGTTGCCTCGTCTACCAGCCAAATGGACGTTTCGCCCGCAGAGGTAATGGTCATGGCGGTGGAAACGACCTGATTTAACACTTCATCCAGATCAAGCTGGGAGGTAATAGCCTGACCAATTTGGGCCAGGGCATCAACGAGGTCGGGGCGATTTTTGAGCGGGGTGGTTTGCATGTACGGCCGTTTCACAATGTGAACCGTCAGCTGCAAATTACCCAGGGTGAGAACGTCCCCATCAGCCAAAGCGTAGGGGGTATTCAGGCCAATGGAACGGCCGTTGCGCCGTGTGCCATTGGTGCTGCCCAAGTCAACCACAAACAAATTAGAGACCGTCGGCCGTAAAGCCACATGCCGTCGAGATACACCTAATTTTTCTGCATTGTACGGCGTCAGATCGATGAGATCACTTTCATTCTTGCCCCGCCCCAAATGAATCTCATCGTTAATTTCCAGACCAAGCTGCTTCTTTTCGTCCGTTAAGGAGAAACGCACCCGCCAAACTGGCTGTTTTCTCTCATCCACTTCCACATAAGGAACCGGACGATACGACATCTCCTCTGTAATGATTTTGCCTAAATCTGGATCTGCTATATACCCAGTATGTTCACTAATAACTTGTTGCGACATAAGCTTTTCAAGGTGATTCTAGTTAAGTCTATAACTTCTTATTCACCAGGCATCATTTAGCCCAGCAAGATTTGTACATTCCCCAATGGTAAAGATGGCCGATCAAACTAACAATGCTTGTTAAGATAATAGCGTCCACCGTTTTTTTTCGCCATTTTTAGTGCCTTTCTAGCACAAAATACACCTCAAGGGCAATCAAAATCATGGCAACATATACGCTTCCTATTTTATTTTCATTGGCGGGGCGAAAATGGATTGTTGTTCCCCCGTGCATTCTCAGATGTCGTTAGCCAAACAAATGGTTCAACATCTGAGAATGCAATACTCTTCTTCCCATTCACTATTCTAAAATAGTTACCTTGCAATAAATGTGAAAAGGTCTAGGCTATACCAATAGCAACGATGTTGATGAACTGGGTCAGGGCATGTATAGTGTAATTCTAGAATGAAGCAAACCAAGAAACTTTTTGCCGATTACAAAATATCTGTTACAAGTTAACCATAGTCAAGGAATAATATGGATACACAAATCTTAATCGCTTACGCTAGCGGCAGCGGTTCCACAGGCGAAGTCGCTGAAGTCGTTGCTGCTGAAATTGAAAAAGAAGGCCTGAGGACCGTTGTTCAAAATGTCAATGAAGTGGACAGTATTGCCTCATACAGCGGCGTTGTTATTGGTAGCTCTATTCGGATTGGCCGCTGGCTACCGGAAGCCATTGACTGCCTGGAACGCATGAAACCCGAAGTGGGTGAAAAACCCGTTGCTTATTTTACAACCTGTCTCACAATGGTGGACGACACAAAAAAGAATCGACAAACCGTGCTGAACTATATGGAACCGTTAATGGTGAAAATTGCACCAGACATCAAGCCCATTGGCCTGGGTCTTTTTGCTGGCACGCTGGACCCGGCACGCCAGGCAATTATGGTTGGCGGCGGTCCTCAGGGTGATTATCGTAATTGGGAAGCCATCCGCGCCTGGGCTCAAAAAATCGCGGCACGTTTTGCCAATCATCCAGAAGTCGAACAGTTAACATTAGGAGACGTCATCCTTAGCTATACTGATTTATCCTCTAGCGACCTGACCCAGGTAAATCTACAGGGAGCCGAACTGCATGCTTCACAACTAATAGAAGCCAACATGGAAGCCTCTCATCTAGAATGGGCAGATTTGAGCAACAGTCAGATGCAAGGGGCTAACTTGTTTCGAGCTAATCTCATTGGCTCGATCCTGACAGATTCAAATCTAGAAAAGGCAAACTTAGAAGAAGCGACGCTCAATGGGGCCAATTTGCAGAATGCCCACCTTGCCGAAGCAAATCTGTCCAGGGCAGATTTAAACTGGGCCGATTTTTCGCAGGCAAACTTGCGCCACGCCAATTTGCAGGAGGCCCGTTTGGGTTGGGCCAAGTTGACAGGCGCTAATTTGGATGGCGCGGATTTAACAAAAGCACATTACAATGAACATACTATCTGGCCGGAAGGATTTTCCCCTGAAGATGCCGGTTGTGTCAATGAAGGATGGGGGCCGGTTTAAGTAAATCCCGGTTCGTTTAAAGTTACTTTCCGTTCTCCCCTTAAGACTGGGTTGTGACCAAAAAGGCAAGTTCTGTCGCAAATTCAAACTTTTGTACTTGCCAGTTCCGTCCGTTCGCTAATTCTTCAAACTGCCTGGTGTAATTTTCCACCATCCCCTTGCTGCGTCCGCCCAAACTTTGTGCCGGATAGCTAATGAGGAGGAAACGGCCGTTTAACGCCTCAATCAGGTTAACAGCCGCATTTTTGTCTACCTGCTCCAAGCAGGGCAGCGTTTTGAGGAGCAAAATCAGGTCGGCTGGTTCGGTAGGTGGATTGCCGATGATGTCGCGCTGTT
>JBNKLQ010000078.1:0-22303 GCA_050292445.1 Promineifilaceae bacterium (SeqCode)
AACGGTGCCGCAGCATCAGGCCCGACTGCAAAGGGCCGGGTTTGCCTCGGCCGAATTGTGGTTTCAGGCGTTTAACTTTGTCTCACTTTTAGCTATCAAATAAATATTCACCGCAAAGAACGCAAAGATTTTTAAACTTTGCGTTCTTTGTGTCTTTGCGGTTTTATTAGATTCATCAAGAATTATGATTGATTACACAAAACTATATGCCCAAATGGCAAAGACGCCGTTAGCGGGCTGGCTAGATCAGTTGCCGGCGCAGGTATCGGCAGCGTTGGATGAAGGTCAACACGGCCGTTTACCTGAGTGGCGCACTATTTTAAACAATCTCCCCACCGTAACGCCTTTCCAAGTGAATCTAAAAGACGGTGTCATTGTGGACCAGCCTTATGAGCTGGCGCCAGAAACGCTGGCCCACCTGGAAGGCCAACTGCGGCAGCTGCACCCCTGGCGCAAAGGGCCGTTTCACCTCTTTGGCCTGCACATCGACACCGAATGGCGCTCTGATTGGAAGTGGGATCGGTTGAAAGATGGGATTACGCCGCTAGACGGCCGTCTCGTGTTAGACGTTGGCTGCGGCAATGGTTATCATTGCTGGCGCATGGCGGGCAGTGGGGCCAAATTGGTGGTGGGGCTGGACCCATACCTGCTGTATGTGGCCCAATATCAGGCCCTGCGGCACTTCATCGGGGAAACGGTGCCCGCCTATGTGCTGCCGCTGGGGATTGAGGCCTTGCCCGACAACCTGGCAGCTTTTGATACGGTTTTTTCGATGGGGGTGCTGTATCATCGCCGCTCGCCGCTGGACCATTTGCTAACGCTGCGGGAGGCGCTGCGTGCTGGCGGTGAATTGGTTCTGGAAACGCTTATCATCGAAGGGGAGGTGGATCAGGTGTTGGTACCTGAGGGACGCTACGCGCAAATGCGCAACGTCTGGTTTATTCCTTCTGTGCCCACACTGTTGAGCTGGCTGCGCAAATGTGGCTTTCAGCAAGGCAAGCTACTGGATGTAACGCCCACCACTGATCAAGAGCAGCGTGCCACGGACTGGATGACGTTTAATTCGTTAACCGATTTTTTGGACCCCACAGACCCCAGCCGGACAGTTGAAGGGCATCCGGCCCCCAGACGAGCGATTGTGACGGCGATACGGCCGTAGCCAGCCACAGAGAAAAGAGAGAATTCAGAGAGCATAAGCCTACCCTCAAAAAATCTCTGTGAACTCTGTGGCTAAAATCCTTTAACTCAGTTCTATATTTGGCTTGGCATTCTTTGTTTGCCGTTCCAGGTGGCGCAGAGCAAAAAAACCAAGGATGAATGGCAGCCAGAAGGTATACCCCCGGTAGGCCAGGGTAATAGTGGCCGCACTCTCGTCGGCAATGCCCAATGAGGTCATCACTAAAATGAGAATGCCTTCCACAAAGCCTAAACCACCGGGCGTGGGCGAAATAAGGAAGAACAAAATGCCGATGCTGTAGGTGCCTACCAGCACGCCTAAATTCATTTGTATGCCAAAGGCCAGGGCTACAAAGAATAGGATAAGTAAATTAAGCAGTTCGTTGATGAGGGCAAAGCCAAACGGCCGTAACGCCGGACCCCAACCTGCATGACGAATCAAAAAAATGGTGTGCGTTAACTCATTGGCCAGCGCTTCAGTTTGCGCGATGGTGAGCGGAACTGGTCGATTGAACCGGGTAGCGATGCGAGCGGTGAGATGAGTAAAGCGGTGCAAAATGGCGCTCAGCCAGTTTGGGGCCAACCAGGCCAGCGCCAATATGGCTATCAGCAGAGCGGTAAAACCAATCAGGATGATCGCCTCAGCAACTTCAAACCATTGCAGATCATGCACTAAAAAAAGATGTATTAAGCCAATCAACAACACCATGGCAAACGTACTGTACCAAACGATCAGGTAAATTAAATTTGCCACCAGTACCGTACCCACTCCTAAATTGCGTCGCCGCGCGTCCTGAATGAAAGGAACAGCGCCTGACAAGCCACCGCTGGGAGCCGCCACGCTCATAAAGCGGGACACCAGAAAAATAGCGGAAAGCTTTTTGCGCTCTGGCGGTAAGCGCAGCATTGCGTAAATACTGCTGTACAATCGTCCCTGATTTTGCACGGCCAGCCCAAAAAGAAAGACAACAACCAGCAATAAATACCAGACCCCACTGCGCAAAACGGCTACAATGTCTACTAATTGTCCCCGATTTAAGTAAACAAACCGGGCAAACAGAATGGCCAATGCAATATATAAAATATGTCGCAGCGTGAGCTTTCGCTTCACAAATTCCCCCTGACCAGGCGGCTACTTTTGTAGGTGGTTAAACTTTTTTCGGAATTTAGCCACTTTGGGCGCTACTACCACACGGCAGTATCCTTGACCAGGATTGTTGACAAAATAGTTCTGGTGATAATCCTCGGCCACGTAAAACTCGTCAATTGGTTCAACTTCTGTGACGATGGGGCTGTCCCAGATGTTGGCTTCGTTTAGCTGATTGATGAGGTTAACGGCCGTTTCCCGCTGTGTTTCTGTATGATAAAAAATGGCCGACCGATACTGCGTGCCTACATCAGCCCCCTGCCGGTTGAGGCTGGTGGGATCATGAATCGTAAAGAAAACGGACAGCAGCTCCTCCAGGGAAACTTCATCCGGATTGAAAGTGACTTGAACCACCTCAGCATGGCCTGTCGTCTCGGCACACACCTGCCGGTAGGTGGGATTCGCCACGTGCCCCCCGGCATAACCAGACAGCACATCGGTAACGCCGCGCATTTCATCGAAGACCGCTTCCAAACACCAAAAGCAGCCACCACCCAGGGTGATTGTTTCTTCACGTTTATTGGCTTCTGTAGACATGTTTACCTTCCTTCCCTCTTGATGATTATAGCCAATCTTACCACGTTGGTTGAGGCAATATGGACAAATTGCCTACTGTTCATTGTTTATGCATAAAAAAGCCTTCTGGCAAAGTTACCAGAAGGCTCGTGGTTTTCTTGAAATGACGAAAATATTGTTAATGAACGGCCGTAATTTCCTCAACAGGCGTGCCATTTACTGCTGCCAGCCGTTGTTCTTGCCGGGCAACGGCCGCACCCAAAAATGCGTCAAACAACGGGTGCGGGCGATTAGGCCGGCTCTTAAATTCAGGATGGAACTGGCTGCCCAGCATGAAGGGATGGTCTTTCAGTTCGGCGATTTCTACGAGACGGCCGTCTGGCGACAAACCACTAAACACCATCCCTGCCGCTTCCAGCTCATCCCGATAGCTGTTGTTAAACTCCCAACGATGCCGGTGCCGCTCTTGAACAAGATCGGCGTCATAAGCCGCCGCCGCTTTGCTGCCCGCTTTCAAAGCACAAGGGTACGATCCCAGGCGCATCGTGCCACCCATATCTTCCAATGCATGTTGGTCTGGCATCAGGCTAATGACAGGATGTTCGGTTTGGCTGTCGAACTCGGTGCTGTTTGGCTCGTCGTTTTGCAGCACATGTCGGGTAAACTCAATGCACATCACTTGCATCCCCAGGCATAGTCCCAAATACGGTATGTTGTTCTCCCGTGCCCAGCGTGCTGCCAAAATTTTGCCTTCCACGCCACGCTCACCAAAGCCACCGGGCACCACAATGCCATCCAAACCTTCAAACAACTCCCACCCTTTGCTTTTCTCTAAATCGCCGGAATGAATCCAGGCCACATCCACATCGCGGTTATGGCTGATGCCCGCATGGTACAGGGCCTCGCGCACGCTCATGTACGCATCGTGTAGCTCCACATACTTGCCCACAATGCCAATGCGAATCTTGGTTTTAGAGTTGCGAATTTTGCGGATCATTTGCTGCCAATCGGCTAAATCTGGCTTTTGTGCCTTTTTTAACTTTAGCCGTTCAATAACATAGTCCCCTAACCCGGTTTCTTCCAGCAGCAGGGGAATGTTGTACAAAATATCGCTGGTTGTCGCCGGAATCACTGCTCGCTTACGGACATCGCAGAAGAGGGCGATTTTCTTGATATGTTCTTTGGGAATATGATGATCGGCCCGGGCAATGATGACGTCGGGATGAATGCCAATGCCGCGCAGCTCGCGGACGCTGTGCTGTGTGGGCTTGGTTTTTAGCTCGCGGCTGGCGCTAATGTAGGGTAGGAAGGTGACGTGTACATACAGCGTATTTTTATGTCCGACGTCTGAGCGCATCTGGCGCAGGGCTTCCATAAAAGGCAAACTTTCAATATCACCTACGGTACCGCCCACCTCTACCAGCACCACATCAGCCTGGCTTTGCTCAGCTACCAGCCGGATGTTGCGCTTGATCTCGTTGGTAATGTGGGGGATCACTTGAATGGTACCGCCCAGATAATCCCCGCGCCGCTCACGGGCAATTACTTCGGCGTAAACGCGCCCGGTGGTCACGTTAGATGCCTGGCTGGCGTTGATGTCGATAAATCGTTCATAATGGCCCAGATCGAGGTCAGTTTCCGCGCCATCTTCAGTGACAAACACTTCGCCATGCTGGTAGGGGGACATCGTGCCAGGGTCCACGTTTATATAGGGATCCAGCTTTTGTACGGTCACCGACAGCCCGCGTGCCTTGAGCAAGCGTCCCAAAGCGGCGGCCGTAACCCCTTTGCCAACTGAACTAACAACACCACCTGTGAAAAATATATACTTTGTCATGTTTCGACCTCTCTTCAAAAACAGTTTTATCAGTACCCAAAAAAAGAGGTGGGGCATGTCATCTTGGGTGACATGCCCCACCTAAATTATACTTCCATTCGTCAGGCGAATGATGTTCGCCGCGAAGGTTGCCTTCGCTTTAACCTTTTTTGTCTCATATCATTAGAGGAGACGCTCCAAATCTTCGGCGGCGCGTCCCATATCCAGGAAAATAAGCCCCAGTTTAGCCTGAGCTCGTGCCAGTACCGTGAGTACGGCATCTTCCCCAATAGCGCGTAAGACGATAATGCCATCCGTACCGCGAATGTGGACCTGTTCTAAGCGGCCCCGCTGCAATTCTGAAGCAATGCGGTCACCAAGCGATAGCATGGCGGCAGACATAGCCGAGATGCGATCCTCATCCACACCGGCTGGCAGCGATGATGCCATAATGAGGCCGTCCACACTTACAACGGCTGATGCTTCAATATCTGGGGTGCCTGCTTGTAAATCTTTCAAGCGGTCAACCATCATCTCTGTACGGGATCTCATCCAGACTCTCCTTACACATTCTTAATTGGGGAACTTGTTCTTTTTTGACTATCAATGTGTCGCAACTAATTACACAAACCGATTTAATTACTCTGGTTTAGCTTAATTTTATGTTAGCCAAAGAACGGGTGGATAATACCATATCGAAATTTTACTGTCAAACCTTATTGGATGCGGTACTGGGCTAAAATTGAAGAGTTATGTTAATTATTTTTGAGGAGTAGAAACGGCCGTATCATTCCTCAATTACTTGTAAAACGGCCGTCTTTTTCACTTGCTCCCAGGCCGATTTGATCGCTTCAAACTCTTCTTTAGTTTCGGGAAACTCACCGTAGCGCACCTTCACGTAAGCACGGGTGATCAACTGTACTTCTTTTTTGCGATCTGGCCACAGTTTGACCAGGGTTGTGAGATATTCGTACGGCGTTTCAGCTGCGTCACGTGGGTAGCCCACTTCGCCGCTGATCTGGATCATCTGCTGATAAATTTTAATGATAGAAACGGCCGTACGCCAGTTGCGCCAATTGCTTTGTTTGTTTTTGTCTTTTTCTCGTCGGGAACGGACAAAAGGAATGCGATCTGTGACGTCCAACAAGATTTTGCCAAAACGGCCGTTGCCGGGGGCAATTAAATTTTTGCGATAGAACTGCACCAAAATGAGTAAAGCAATAAGCAGCACCACACCAATGATCACAAAGCGCCAATTAACGTTGCTGAATAAGTTGGAACTGCCTGGCTCCCGATTGAGTAGCCACTCGTTAAAGGCTTCCGTTAAGCCTTCCGTGGTGTTGGCTGGTGGCGCATCAGACGTGGGTTCAAAGAGAAGGGCAAAGCCTTGTTGATAAAGTCGGACGAGGAATTGAATTGCAGCTTCAAAGCTGTCTAGGAAAGGGGCAATGAGATAGCTGATAGTGAGGCCAATCGTCAGGCCAGCCCAGCGGAGTGCTTGCCAGAGGGGGGAGAGCCAGCGCCCAAGGGAATCGCCTGATACGTTGCTGACGAAGACGGCCGCAGTACCGCCCAAAAATGTGGTGATCACGCTAAAGGAAATGACCATCCCCAGCCAGCGTGGCGAAAGAGAAGAGAGGATCGCTCCTTGTGTTTTTTCGGTTGATTCAGCACGGGTGAGGGCAACGGCCGTTAGGCCAATAACAAAATAAAACAGCAAAAAGGGCAGTACCGACCAATCCAGCCGGAAAGATGCCAGCAAAATGATGACGGGCGCAATATACAAGCCACCTACCCGAAAGCGATGCCCTACGCGCACCACATCAATGTCACGATTGAGCAGCACAAGTCCGCGCCACCAACTCAGCGCTGTAAGCATCAGCAAAAAGAGGTCACGCAGCCACAGATTGTCGCCAGCGATGGCCAAATTGCGCAAGCTTTGTCCAATCCAGCTGAAATCAAACAGACCTGCGGGATCATAATTAATATTGCGGATAGCCAGGAACATGAGCAGCAATCCGGCCCCCACTAAAATGTTGCGCTGGTCGCGCGCGGGTAGATCGATTCGTGATAAAAATCGAGCCAGGTAAAAGCCCGCCAGCATAAGCAGCAACACGCCCCAAAAGAGGCGCTGCCGCCCCCACCATTCATCGGTCCAAGGCAGAACAGCCAGGCTCAGCGGCGTGATAAGCGCCACTTCCATCAATGCCCAACTGATAAACACCAATTCACGCCGGGCGTAGGCCCAGGCCAAAATCAGGTTGCGATTAGGGCTGGATGGGGTTGTTGTAAGAGAGGTCATATGGGGTTTGAGTTATGCGTGATAGAGAAATCACGTTTCATGAATCGCTTCCACTGGTCGCGTTTGTTCTAGCGTACGCCAGGCGTTTTTGATGTCTTGAAGCTCCTGCTCGGTTTCAGGCAGTTCACCGTAGCGAATTTTAACATAGGCGGTGGTGATGAGCTGGGTTTCCCGGCGATTTTCTGGCCACGCTTTGGCCAACGTTCTTAAGAATTCATAGGGCGTTTCGGCATCCAGCCGAGGATAGCCGTTGGCGTCGGCGGCGCGCAGCATTTTGCGATAAACACGGCGGATGGAAACGGCCGTTTGCCAATCACGCAGCAAGCCCAGCCGACCCAACAGCCGTTGCAGCAACCCTTCCTCTTCTAAATCATCGTCACCATCGCTGTGCACAAAACTGCCGTGCTGGGCTGCCATTTTTGTGCCACGATACAGGCGGCTTACCAGCAAGGCTACCAGCAAAATAAAGGCCACGGCCAACAGCAAGATGATGATTTGCACATTGCGACTTAGTTGAAAACCCAGCCCTTCAATATCATCAAAAATGAACCTGGTTTCCAAAGGATTGGATCCGCCCTGGCTTTGCAGCTGTTCAAGCGGTACCCGTTGAGCGATAAAGAATTTCCCCAGAATTTTGCCCAGGTAGGCCCACTGTGCCTGAAACCAGGGGCCGATGGCCGTCAAAATGCCGTTCAGTAAGTTAGAAAACAAATCAACCAGTTCCAGAAACGGCACCAGTAAGAAGATGAGGGTGATGAGCGCCACCGCACCAGTGAGCCGTAGGCCATTCCAGACAGGTGCCAACCAGCCCACAACGCTGTTTGCCGATTCGCCGCTGATGATGATTGCCAGCGTGCCGGCCGTGAGAATGGTGAGCAGACTGGCCAGAAGAACGGCCGTTAACCAGCGCGGGTTTAAGGCCACTGCTTGTCCCCGTTGGTCTTTTTCAATTTCTTCGGCGCGGATAAGAGCAACGGCCGTTAAGCCTGCCAAAAAGAAGAGCAAAATGTAGGGACTGCTATCCCAAAGTAGATTTGTGCTGGCTAGCCAAATGACCAGCGGGGCTAAAATCAGCCCACCAACGCGCAGTCGCAGTCCGGCGCGATTAATACCGTACTCACGTTTGGCCAACTGCAACCCTCTGGCCCACACCAGCACAATGGTGCCAAATAGCAATACGTCCCGCAGCCACACACTGTTACCTTTCTCATTAATGGCGATCATGAGTTCCCCAACCCAGGCAAAGCTTAAAATTGAACTACCCTCATGGAAAAAAGTAGGCAGCATGAGAACGATGATGAGGAACAACGTCAACGCCATGACCGTTTGTTGGTGCTGCGGTGGCAGCTGGATGGCACTCATCAGCCGGGTTAGATTAAAGGCAAACAGCATCAACACGAGCAGCCACAGCAGCACAACCCCCGGCGGCCAATACCGCGCCCAGCGCATAAGGCCCAGCAAAAAAGGCGTCAGCAACGCCACATCCATCACCGCCCAGGACAAATAAAGCAGCTCGTGCTGCACATGTCCCCAGGCCGTTAGGAAGGCTTCATAACGGGGCGAAAGCGTGTCGCGATCAACAGTCAGGCGCATAGGTTAGGTGTTTGCAAGTGTGCGAGTTTGCAAGTACGAGTCTCATTAACAATTTACTATTAACCATTCCTCAATTCGTATCATCCAGCTCAAATTCCAATCCCACTGGTTCTGGCGCGGGAATGCTGCCCAGCGCGGCTTCGGTGACGGTGCTGGGCTTGTGTTCTTTTTGGAAGGCGGGGGCGCTGGCCGGAATGTGGTAGGCCAAAATGTTGCCCAATCCTTTGGGCGGTGGCTCGTCGGCCAGAGAAATGAGCACCACGCGCCGCCCCGCTTCTTTGAGGCGGATCAGCGCAACCATGATCTCTTCGGTGACAACGGCCGTTACCAACACAATCGTACTCGCCCAGGGCAGCGATGGGCTGGTGCGCAGCATCATGTTTTCGATGGAGCCGGTGGCAAATTCGGTGACAGCGGCCAATGCTTCCAGCACGTGGGCCAACTGCTCCGGCGAACGACTGGGTCGCACCCGAATGGGCTGGTCGGAGTTGGGCACGGAGCCGTTGGCGTAGACGCCCACGCCCCAACTTTGCTGTACGCCATAGTTGGCAATCGATCCGGCCACGCTGACGCCACGCTCCAGCAGTTCCGGGTCGAAGCCCATCCAATGCTTGGCAAAAGTAGCCACGTTGAGAAACACAGCAATCGTCATGCCGGTGGATGGGTCATACACTTTGGTTTGGATGTTGCCGCGAACGGCCGTTGCCTTCCAATGCACATCCCGAAAACGATCCCCTGGCTGATAATCCCGCACGCCCTGTGTTTTAATCGGATCAGTAAACAGGCTGCGCAGCACCTTCACATCGCCAAACGGTTCCTTGGCGGGCAGCCCCAGCTCTTCCAAGGGATAGATTTGGGGGAAAATGATTAGCTGATCAATGTATTGATGATCTCGTTGAATGGTAAATAGGGTAAAAATATCGCCAGATTCATAACTGACTGGCCCTAATTTGTAATAGCCCCGCTTGGGAAAACGAAGGGTGAAGGTGCGTTCGGTTTGTTCATGGCCGGACAGCGAGAAGGTGTTTTGCAGCGTATAGCGTCCCGTGATTTCGCTGGACATTTGGGAGATAGCATGTTCATTGTCAATGGCAATTGGCAGTTCATCCCGAAATTGTAACCAGGTGAGCGGCAGCGATTTGTCGTTGCTCGCTGTTACCGTTAGTTCGATGGGTTCGCCGGGAAAAACGCGGTTGCGATCAAAGCGGCGTTCGTAAGAGACACCAAGCAGCGACAAGTTTTTCCAGGTTGTGCTGACACCTACAATCAGTAGTAGCACCAACCCCAGGGCCAGCATCGTTGGTTGGCGTCCTGCCACCAGCCCGATGATGAGAAATAGAACCGCCAGCGGCACCCAGGCATCGCTAAAAATAGAATTTTCGCGCTCACGCAGCACCAATCCGCGCGCCTTGGCAATGTCGGCCATGTTCACCTGGCCGGTGAGCGCTGTGCGCATCACATTTTGCCGTGCTTGCTTTTGGGCTTCCTGCTGGTTCTCGCGTACAACGAGATGAATTTCCCGAATATTTTCAGTCATTTTGTCTTAATAAGTGCCTGGCACTGCTTTAACTCTCTACCGGAACAGGGACTGTATCAACCACTTCACGGATGACGTCTTCCGGCTGGCGGCCACGCAGGCGGGTTTGTGGATTGACCATGAGGCGGTGGGTGAGCACGTAGGGGGCCATCGTTTTGACGTCGTCGGGAATGACAAATTCCCGGTCGCGGATGGCGGCCAGCGCCTGGCAGGTGTGGTAGAGGGCCATTGTGGCGCGCGGGCTGGCTCCCAATTCAATATCGGCATGATCGCGGGTGGCTCGACACACGTTGACAATGTAGTTGCGTACCGAATCTTCCACGCGAATAGTGCGAACCTTGTCCTGCATCCCTAAGATTTCTTCAGGATCGACCACTTTTTCCAGCGTATCCAGCGGGTCTTGCCGTTCAAAGCGGAGCAGGATGTTGTTTTCTTCTTCAGCGGAAGGGTAACCAATGGCCACCTTCATGAGGAAGCGGTCAAGTTGGGCCTCAGGCAGGGGGAAGGTGCCTTCCAACTCTACAGGATTTTGCGTGGCCAGAACGAGAAACGGCCGTTCCAAGCGATGAGTGGCAATATCTACCGTCACCTGCCGCTCCTGCATCGCTTCTAGCAGCGATGATTGAGTGCGGGGCGTGGCTCGATTGATCTCATCCGCCAGCAAAATTTGGGCAAAAATGGGGCCGGGACGGAATTCAAATTCTTGCTTCTTCTGGTTGTAAAAATAGATGCCTGTCACATCAGATGGCAGCAAATCGGGGGTGAACTGCACCCGGCGAAAGGTACAGCCCAGCGAAGCAGCAATTGTTTTGGCCAGGGTGGTCTTGCCCGTGCCCGGCACATCCTCTAGCAGCAAATGGCCGCCGGTGAGCATGGCGATCAATGCCAAATCAATAATTTCATCCTTGCCAATAATTACTTTTTGGATATTTTGGCGGAGCCTTGAGGCGGTTTCTGCAATCGTCGTTGTTTCCTGTTCTGCAATCATAAATGTTCCCTTGTTTTGTCTTGTCATTCTGAGCGCAGCGAAGAATCCCTCCGGAGTAGTAACCGAGCATACCTGGCTCACGCACAAAGGTTCCAGACAGCAAGGTTTAGAGGGATTCTTCATTCCGCTGCGCTACATTCAGAATGACAATTGTAGGTAGCGCGTTGCCCTTGAAGGCTGAACGATAGCGAAATGGGCTGTCTCAGCTAATACAAACTCATATCAAAATCGTATCAAAAACATCAGCGGACCTGTGTTGAAAGAAAGTCCAGAATGTCGATTTTGGTCAGGATGCCCTGCACCTGATCATCCGTAGCGATGATGACGGCGCTGTGCTTGCTGAAGATGCCCACGAGTGTTTCTAGCGGCGCACTGGGTCGCACCACCGGTACATTGGTTTCGATGATGGCTTCAATGGTTTCATCGGGCGAATGTTTGGCATGGTCGGTGAGCAGGATGTGATTCAGCAGATCGATTTCTGAGACGACGCCAAGGAGACGGCCGTCTTCAGCCAAAACCGGCAACTGCGATACATTGTACTGTTTCATCATGGCCACCACATCCGTCATCAAATCGGTGGGCTTGGCGGTGATAATCTCATCAGCATGTTTGGCTGCCTGAATATCTGCCGCGCGGAAATCGACCCAGGTTTGCTCTAGGAATCCATTCTCGCGTAGCCATTCATCGTCAAACACTTTACTCAAGTAGCGTGATCCCGAATCGGGCAAAATCACCACGACGACATCATCCTTGCCCAGCTTTTGGTCATAGGCATATTTGATGGCCCCAGCCACGGCCGACCCGCAGGAGCCGCCGCAGAAGATGCCTTCTTCCCGCACCAGGCGGCGGGTCATGAGGAAGCTTTCCTTGTCGTTGACCTGCACCACATGATCCACCACACTCAAATCCAACGTGCTAGGCAAAAAATCTTCGCCGATGCCTTCCACTTTGTACCCTTCCGCCTTTATGGTACGGCCGCTGCGGTGCAATTCATACAAAATTGAGCCGACCGGATCCACCCCCACAATCTTAATATGCGGATTTTTCTCTTTTAGATAGCGACCCGTGCCAGTGATGGTGCCACCTGTGCCCATGCCCACCACCAGGTGAGTCATGCGCCCTTTGGTTTGCCGCCACAGTTCTGGCCCGGTGGATTCCACATGCGCCTGGGGATTCACCGGGTTGTGATATTGGTTGGCCAAAATGGCGTTGGGAGTCTCTTCTACCAGCTTGTTGGCGACAGAATAATAACTGCGGGGGTCGTCTGGCTCCACGGCCGTTGGTGTTACCACTACTCTGGCCCCAAAAGCACGCAGCAGCAAAATCTTCTCCTGTGACATCTTGTCGGGCATCACAAAAATGCAGCGATACCCTTTAATGGCGGCGGCAATGGCCAGCCCCACGCCGGTATTGCCGGAGGTCGATTCAACGATGGTGCCGCCGGGCTTTAATTTGCCGCTGCGTTCGGCATCTTCAATAATGGCTGGCCCAATGCGGTCCTTCACTGAGCCGCCGGGGTTGAAAAATTCTACTTTGGCCAGCACGGTGCAGGGCAGGTCGCTCACCACCGAGTTGAGCCGCACCAGCGGCGTGTCGCCAATTGTTTCCAGAATGGAGTTGTAGACATCCATTTCTTTTTCTGTTTGTTCCGTTAATAGTTGTTCCATATGGTTCACCTGTACATGAATGGGTTGTGGGGAACGGCCGTTTGCTGCCAACCTGAGCGCAAAATCACGTTCCGCGCCAAGTATACACGAACCGTGCCCGACGATGAAATGAGGCTGGCTTTCCGGTATGGTAGAGATTTGCAAAACGTTTGGAATAACCACCTTATCTCTGGTAGAATCTCTTGAGACAACTCAAACAATTTCTCGAAAAGCCATTGATTAGAACCTGCCAGAGATTCTTCTATCATTTCATTTTATATAGTTCGTGGGAAACGGCCGTACAGCCAAACGGTCGCTAAAAAAGATCAACGATAGAGTAACGATAACCTGTTAACTTTAAACCAATTCGGTTCGCAGTAATTCCAAACAGGAGGCAGTATGAATACTCGCACAAGCATCGATCAGGCCGAAGCGGCCGGATTTGAAGCGCCCAACGTTGATTTAGACAATGTAATGTCAGGGCAATCGTTCCAGGCAATATGGGGGTTCAAAAATATAGGAACCACAGCATGGAATACGGACTATAAATTCTGCTACAGTGGCACTCCCCATACGGAAACGCAAAATGACCCTCATTCGGTGATGGCTCCTTTCCGTGCCTACACATTGGGGGAACTCGGCGTTGCCGCGAGGATACCGCCAGGCGATACCGTTCACCTCTCTCTAACGCTCACAGTTCCCACTATGCTTGGTGCTCATGCCACCACCTGGCAATTGCAAACGCCAGACGGCCGTTCCTTTGGTCCATTGCGTTGGATGCGCGCTATCGTCACAGAAAAAGTGGCGGTGTCTGAACCTCAGCTTCCAGACGTGTCCCCGCCAGCTAGCTGGCGGGCGGTCATCTGGCGCATTACCAGCGTTTTTGAATCTGGTGTGCCAGACGGCCGTGCCGATGCTTACCAAAATGCCGATGCTGGGATTGTCAGCTTTGGCAAACACCAGGCGACGCTGCAATCAGGCAATTTGGAAAAGGTACTGGACGCCTATCATCGGCGCAGCAGTTCACCAGCTAGCCAGGCGTTGCAGCAGGAGTTTGCCCAGCGCGTTCGGCAGAAAGAAGAAACTTTGCGCCACGATGCCCGTTTTAAGGAACTATTGCTAGAAGCTGCTCAAGAATCAGCAATGAGCGAGGCTCAGGATGAAATTTTTGCCGAAAGATTTTATCGGCCAGTTGTGGTGGAGGCCCGCAAGCTGGGCGTGCATTCACCGTTGGGGCTGGCTTGTCTGTATGATACGCGCATTCAGGGAGGATTAGAGGCTGTGGTTACGGCCGTTTCTCAAAAACTCAACGTGCAAAAAGTTGGCGACACAGGTCCGACTGGCCCGGTAGACGAACCCACCTGGCTGCGCACCTTTCTCGACGAGCGCGAAGCCAGGCTCAATCGTCTGGCAGACAAACGAGAAGCAGAAAATAAACCAACAGGCGCTGAGTGGCTGCGTACCTCTACTTTTCGGGTGGTTGAACTGCGCAATTTGCTAGAGTCTGGCAACCTGGACCTGGCTGGTGAGTTCACCGTCCGTGACCAGCTCATTCACGGCCATGTCAAGGGACGGGAACGGCCCGAGCCAACCGAGCCAGCCGAGGTCAAATCAGCCCCGGACACTCCTGCCTCGCCTGACCGGTACAATGGCCCGCCCGTTAAATTTGCCGCCGGACTTCACGGCCCTGGCGATGCCCACACCTGGCATGATGCCGGTTTCCGCAACATGCTTAAAAAGCTGAATATGCCCCTCAAGTTCATGTCCGACGGCGACCGCTTCCGCTGGTATGCCGATTTCCACAAGCCCCATCTCAACCTGGTGCGTGCCTTCTGGAAGCCGGACCCCAACCGGCGCAAAAGCGCCCAGCAGGCGTGGGATGAGGACATTCGGGATGGCGTGATGAATTTTTATAAGGCCGGGGCGCGCAACTTTGAGGTCCACAACGAACCCCGTCTGCCGCACGAAGGCATGGGACACCAATGGCAAAACGGTGCAGAGTTTGGCGATTTTTTGCGTGAACTGATGCTGATCATCAAGCAGCACTGTCCGGAAGCGCGGCTGTGGTATCCGGGTGAATCCCCTGGTGTGCCCTGGACCGACCAGTTTGCCTTTACCTGGCCGGCCTACAAAAAAGTGTCTGACTTGTGCGATGGCATTTGCCAACACGCTTATTCGGGCAATACAGTGGATGTGGAAACGGCCGTTAAAGAAATCGTTGATCAGGTGCAAGGGTTTCATAAAGCAATGGGCGTTTGGAACAAGCCCATCATTGTGTCCGAATGCAGCGTGAACCGGGCAGCGTCGCCCGAATTTCGGGCCAAGGTGTATGCCAAAACAGCCCAAAAACTAAGCCAGATTCCCGGTGTGCAGGGTGTCTTCTGGTACATCTCTCACTGGAACGCCCCACCTGCAGAACAGGCCAATGCCGAAAGCTGGTACGGCACCAATTTAGCCAACCTGTACCAGCAGCAGATTGCTATTTAAATGTGAACCACAAAGCGCGCTAAGGCTTGTCCTGAGCACTGCTGAAGGAACGCCAAGGGATCAAGTGAAAAGCTTGGCGAACTTTGCGTCCTTCGCGGTGAGAATTGTAATTGACCACAACATAAATTTGTAACAGGTACCGAAAAATAAGGAGACATGAAATGGTTCGTCTAGATATTCCCTATCGCTCGCAACAGGATGCCGATGCCAACGAAAACCTGGCCGACTGCGGGCCAACCTGCGTGGCTATGGTTCTGAATTACTACGGCATTGCCATGACGCCTAACGGCGTCTACCAGCACATGTCGGCCGTGCCAGAAGGGCGATTTCCCAAGGTTTACCAACTGGAAGAAGTTCTGACCAAGCATAATTTGCCCAAGCAGCGTGACCAATATGTTAGCAAATGGAATGCCCTGGAAAATTTGCGCAAAAACATAGATGCCGGACATCCTATGATTGCGCTGGTCAAGTACCAGCCGTGGCGGCAGTCAACGGGCAACCTGTTTGATTGGGGTCATTTTGTGGTGGTCACCGGCTACGATGACACTAACATTTATTTCCATGATCCCATTTATGGCGCCTGGCGGCCGCGCAGCCTGGGGGCACATTATGCCATGACGCAAGACCTGTTTTGTGCGGGCTGGGGAGGCTTCCCGGTGACCGAAAATCCAAACTGGGTTTGTATTGTGGTGCCCAAAGCGGTAGATGGTGTAGAGGCAGCACTGCCGCCACAGCCAGTAGAAACGCCAAAACCCACACCCGTCGCCACACCCACAGAAGCGGGTCAGGTGATGGATGACGTCAATCGTCGCATTAAAGCTTTAGCTGCCTACCGCTGGGCCTTGGAACCCAACCTGAACGATCCCGCCACTTTGCAGCTCTGGCAGGATAATCTGGGTGATTTCGGGCGGGAGTACGACATCCATGTGATCCAATCTGGTGAAACGCTTTCGGCGCTGGCACAGCGATATTACGGTGAAGCTAACCGCTGGCCTGCCATTAAAGCATACAATGGCCTTAATCGCGGCTTGTGGTTGGGCGACCGGCTCATGATTCCTCGGCTGGGTCAGGATAAGGCGCAATTGAACCCGGCACTGCCTAGCGACACGGCCGATTTCGCCAAGGCACTCAGTTTTGAAGACCTGGTTGATCCGGATGAGACGCCGTTTGATTACAATGAATTTGGCAAAGCCACGATTGGCATGGGCTTTGACGAGCCGGAAGCAGATGCTGCGAGCAGTGAATAAAAGTAGCAGCTAATCCATTGGAGGAATTTAACGATGAGCAATATTTTTGAACATGGCTATGCCCTGGTGGTTGGCGTCGATGCCAACCAAATCCCTCGGCTTGCCCTTGATGCAGTCGCCAAAGATGTGCAGGCGGTTTACGATGTGCTGGTTCATCCAGAACGGTGTGCCTACAACCCGGACAACGTGAAGTTTCTCAGGGGGGAAGAATCCACCCGCGAGAACATCATGGGTGCGCTGTACTGGCTGCAAGGTAAGGTAAAAGAGGATGCGGAGGCAACGGCCGTACTTTACTATTCTGGTCATGGCATGGAGGACAAGGCCACCAGCCAGTATTACCTGATTCCTTATGACATCAAGGAGTTGAGCCGGGTGCGAGCCTATGCCATTCGCGCCGAAGATTTCTCGGCGGAGGTTAGTGCCATCGGGGCTAGACGGATGCTGGCTATTTTGGACTGCTGCCATGCAGCGGGGATGGATGTGAAGGATGTGGAAGTTACGGCTGTAGAATCTACCGCCTTTCCCCTGGAGTTACCGGAAACCAAAGACATTCCAACCCTGGACGTTGAACCCGGTGGCAAAGCTGTCAGCGATCTGGCCGACGGCGAAGGCCGGGCCATCCTCAACTCTTCCACTGGCGGCCAATCTTCTTACGTGCGCACGGATGGGGCGATGAGCCTGTTCACCTATCACCTGATCGAGGCGCTCACCGGCCACGCGCCACACCCTGACGATGCCTCGGTGGTGTACGTCACCGACGTGATGAGCTGGGTGACGCACAAGGTGAAGCGGTCGGCCAAAGAGCAGGGGCGTGACCAGACCCCGGTGATGCGCACCTCTGGTGTGTTTCCTGTGGCCATGTTGATCGGCGGCCAGGGCGTGGCCAAAGGGCTGGGCGGCACGCCACCAGATCCGTTGGCGTCTCTACCCGATCCGTCAGTTGCTGTTGAAGTTGGCCATGCTGAGGGGAGTATTTTCGTGGGCGATACAAGCGCTGGGGGCGACCTTGCCGGTGGCGCTATACATAAACAGGAGGGTGATATCTATCAGGGCAATGTAGACCGTTCAACGCACGTGGCCGGGCCGCAAATTACGGCGAGCGACAACGCCACTTTTGGCCAAATAGGAGACAACGTCAACTTGAGTGGAGGTGATTTTGTGAAAGGTGACAAGAATATTCAGGGCGATGAAATACACGGGGACAAGGTGAGCGGCGATAAAGTTGGCGGTAGCAAGATTTCTGTAGGCAACATTAGCAACGCCCAGGGGATTGCCATTGGTGATGGGGCACAGGTGACGCTGAGCCATGTGCAGCAGCAGATTGGCAATATGTCTAATCCAAATGATGCTGAAAAAGAGGCGTTGCAGAATTTAATTAAGCAGCTGGAAGCTGCCCTGGCCAAAGTGCCCGCAGCCCACAAGGATGATGCCGAAGCAGTTTCCCAGACAACAGAAGCTCTGGTAGCCATGGCAGCGTCAGAGAAGCCAAACAAGACGATGCTGCAAATTACTGGTGAGGGGCTAAAGCAGGCGGCGCGAAACCTGGCGGAGATTACGCCAGACGTCTTGGCTGTGGCGACCAGCATCGTTGGCACAGTTCTTAAGCTCACAGGAATGGGTTAGTTATTATGGCATCTGAAAGCGCAAAATATCTATCGACGCTGCATAAGCAGATTGACCAATATTTTAGTTTTAGCGAAGTAAGAACGCTTTGTTTTGACCTGGGGGTGGATTACGAAAATATTCCCGGCGACCATCGCTCGGCATTTATTCGCAATTTGATTGTGTCGTTGGCCAAGCAAAGTCGTTTGCAGGAGTTGGTGGATCAGGTTAAGGCAGAACGACCGTTTGTGGATTGGCAAAATGTCCCGGCAGACTTTGAACTACCTAAGTCGATTGCCCAGGAAAATATTCAGCAGGTTGTGCAGTACAACGTCTATGGCGATTACATACACGGTGACAAGGTCGGTGGTGACAAAGTTAGTGGCGATAAGATTTCTGTAGGCAACATCTCAAACACAGAAGGGATCGCTATTGGCGGTGGGGCTTCGGTGCACGTTCAGCACGCAGCTGCAGGGTCCGATGAGGAACGGACGTCAGACAGTGCCGGCAGCGAAGCCATCTCCCCAGCAAAGTTAGTTGATGTGCAACAAGCATTGGAAAAACTCAACCGCTATATCGAATTTGCTTCCGAAGCGCAAAAAGGGGCTGCTGAAGAGTTGGCCCAGTCGGTGAAGCTGGTGTTGGCTGTTCGGGCCGCCAATCCGGTCAATGCTCTGCACTTGAAGCTGCTTTGTTTGGGGCAGATGCAGCTGGCCCGCCCCCTGGCCGCAGATATTGCCGGGATTGAGCAGGTCGTGGAGCAGTTTGTTACGGCCGTTCAGCAGTCACCTTCATCGTAAACCAAAATGCTGTTTCTAAAATCCTGGTTCGAATGGGGTAGTAAATGACCAACAGTACAATTGCAGTCGGTGAAATAAGTGAAAGCCAAGCAGTAGCCATTGGTGATGGCGCGCGGGCCACAATTAATCAATTCACTGAAATCATTGTTAACCTGGACAATATAGAAGAGATGGCACCCGTGCCCGGTGAGCCACCTTACAAGGGTTTGGCCTATTTCACCGAGGCAGATGCTGATAAGTTTTTTGGCCGGGAACAGCTTTGTGAAGGTCTGCTGCTGCGCCTGCGATCTACGCCATTTTTACTCATTGTAGGCGCTTCTGGCAGCGGCAAATCCTCATTACTGCGCGCTGGCATTATTCCCCCACTACGTGCCCAGGGCTGGGGTATTCACCTGATGACGCCTACGGCCCGTCCCCTGGAAAAATTAGCCAATACCCTGACGCGAGACAACTCCTCGTACCAGCTGACGGATGAGATTCGCGTCGATCTGCAAACAAATCCGCAAACCCTGCGCCAGGTGGCCAATAAGTTGGCGAGCCAGCAGGCGGCGGGTCATCTCCTCTTGGTCATCGACCAGTTTGAAGAACTGTTTACCTTGTGTAAGGATGAACAACTGCGGCAGGCTTTTATTGATAATCTGCTGACGGCCGTTAAAGATCAGGGCGCCATAACGATTTTGCTGGGCATTCGCGCCGATTTCTATGAAAGATGCGCCCACTATGAGGGCCTGCGTGAACTAGTGGCGCAGCATCAGGCGCTTATTGGCCCCATGAGCCAGGCCGATATTGTACGCGTTATTGCTGAACCGGCTAAACGAGGCAATTGGCAGTTTGTGACCGGCCTGGTAGAACAGATTTTGGAAGATGTGGGACAGGAGCCGGGTCGATTGCCCCTGCTGTCCCACGCCCTGTTGGAAACCTGGAGCCAGCGGCGCGGCGTGGTGATGACTTTAGGCGGCTATCGAGCGGCCGAAGGGGTGGAAGGTGCCATTGCCCGCAGCGCGGAAAACGTCATTCAACTGCTAAACGAATCGGAAACGGCCGCAGCGGAACGCATCTTCCTGACCCTGACAGAGTTGGGGGAAGGTGCCGAAGATACGCGCCGTATTGCTAGCCGTGCCTCGCTGCTTCGTCAGGGGGACGCAGATGAGGTCAATGCTGTACTGGAGATGCTGGTCAGCGCCCGACTGATTGCGATTAACAATCAAGAAGTGGAGGTGGCTCACGAGGCCCTTATTCGCCGTTGGCCTCGCCTGAAGTCGTGGATAAACGACAGCCGGGATCGCCTCCGCTTTGAGCGGCAGGTAGCCAAGGATGCCCAACTGTGGCAGGAAAGCATGGCTCGAGACCCTGGTGCGCTTTATCGTGGGGCGCGCCTGGCCCAGGCGGAGGAATGGTGTGCCCACGGCCGTATCGCTCTGGAACCTCTCGCTGTCGAGTTTCTTGAAGAAAGTCGCCATCTGGCGGAACGAGAAGCTAGGGAAAAAGAGGCTCTTTCCCGACGCCAGCTGTTGTTGGCCCGATCTCTGGCGGGAACGGCCGTAGCTATTTTGCTGCTGGTGGCAGGGATCGCGGCCAGTCCCACTCTGAGCAACTGGAATTATCAGCGGCGCTCGCGGGCTCCATTGGTTTTAATAAAAGCTAACGAGCACGCTTTTTACCTGGAGGCCAACGAGGTTTCTAATGAGCAGTACAGATTCTGTGTAGAGGCAGGTGCGTGCAGTCTGCCCCAAGATCCCACCAAGGGTTACCTTGATCAGGAAACGGACGAAGCCAAGAAGCATCTACCTGTTGAAGCCGTTTCGGCTTATCAGGCCAATGAGTATTGCGCCTGGTTAGGCCGTCGTTTGCCAACGGCGGCGGAGTGGCGGCTGGCTTATGATCATGCCCGTTTATTGCCCCAGCCGCCAAATATCGATGAGGCATATGAAAGGATAGAAACCCAAATGGTCCTGCCCAATCACGCGATTGAAGAGCAAACCATCTACCATCTTGTGGGGAATGTATGGGAATGGACCGCTTCATTTGACTCGAGTGGGCAAGAAACCTGGGACGGCGATGTAAAGAGTTTATGCACTTTTTCGTCAGAAGAAACCAATTGTAAGCCGCGTGCGCTGCAAATTGTGGGCGGCGGCACAAATGTTGTTTACTTTGAGCCAGAGGATATTGCACCGCAAACCCCTTTTAGCAGCGGTTTGAGCTTTGTGGGATTTCGCTGTGCGGCAAACAAATAGGAGTTGAGATGTCTGAAGAATTTAAGCTAGATTTTTCCCCGCCAGAGCCGTTAACTGATCTGAATGCTAAAGCAAACCCATTCTAATGGGTTTATCACAGCGCCAGTCGCATTCAAGAGATTATGCTAGATGTATTATCGCCTGACGAAAGGGCAGTGGCCCAATTTACCAATTTTTTTGTGGCCGAAATTCAAGCCGAAAGCATTTTTATCAAAAGAGTTAGCAAAAGAGAAAGCGACGATGATGAAGTGGATGACTATTTGGCAAAAGCTAATCTCTTCCTAAATATCGGCTTGTTCGATCACTTCTCGACTGACCATCCCTTAGACGTTCACTTTAATATCGATCCGCCAATTAGTGCCGGTCATGCTCATGTGTATACGTTTTCTTCTAGGGGCGAGCGGGATTATATTGATGTTCAAGTGGGTTTGCGCCAGGTAAATTGTGCTTTGTACGATGGCCAGCAAACGAAACTTATCCAGGAAAGCTTTAACCAAAAACGAGCCATTGATCTGGAGCAGGGAGGGATCTTAGGCGGCAAATTCATCACCAAAACTGAAGTTGAAGATGTTTTGGCCAACCTTAGCGACCCTCTTTGGCAGGAATCTATTAGCAGTCCTAAAAACAAAAAGAAAATGTTGGGCAAAAGTCAAAAGCAGTATGCGCTGTTGGTTAAGGGTCTGGGTGAGCCCCGTAAAAATGAGATAAGTTCCTACATTCTGGAGGGTCGCATTCGGCTTGGCGAATTAGTTGAGGTTTAACAAAGGGGCAAATATGAGTACCGAAGAACCAAGACAAAAAGGCGACTATATTGAAGTCGGTGACATCAAAAATGCCCAGGCGATAGCTATAGGTGCGGGTGCTACGGCCGTTTACCAGGGACTCACCGTTGATGAAGTCGCCACCCTGATAATTAAGCTGAAAAATGAAGACCAGCCGGTGGTGTGGAACGGTAAAGTCCCCTACCTTGGCCTCAATGCCTACCAGGAAGCTCACGCAAGCTACTTTTTTGGGCGGGAAAGCCTGGTGCAGGAACTGCTCCAGCGCGTGCAGGAAGCCAATTTCATCACCATTGCCGGGCCATCCGGCAGCGGTAAATCCTCTGTTGCCAGGGCTGGTTTGTTCCATGCTTTGCGCCAGGGGAACGAGATTGAACAAAGCAACCGTTGGAAGCTGGCCTCGATGCAGCCCAAAGGGGAGCCTATTGAGCAG
>JBNKLQ010000079.1:0-22295 GCA_050292445.1 Promineifilaceae bacterium (SeqCode)
TATCAGGCGCGTATTTAAGTGCGTTCGACAATAGGTTGTCCAGAACGCGTTTGAATAATGTTGCATCTATGGAAGATACGAGCCGTTCTTCAGGCAAATCCAGATGAAGCTGAATGCCTTGCAGATGGATGACTTCTCGTTGACTGTTGGCAACATTTGTAATTAGCTGTCTGATGTCGTGCGGCTGGCAAGTTAACTTGAGCATCCCTTCTTCCATCTTAGCCACTGTCAATATTTCATCTAAAAAATCTGTAAGATGACGCAAGCTATCCCGAACCAGATTTGCAAACTCTTTATCGCGTGGCGCGAGTTGGTTGCGTTTTAGCAGGATGTTGTTGTATAGCGTGGCCACCGTTAGTGGATTACGCATATCATGAATAAGCATGTGGGCTAAATCTTCACGCAACTGCATAATCGATTGCAAGGAATCGTATTGATTTTTGATGTGCAGCATAGTCCGTACGCGGGCACGTAGTTCAGCGCCGTTGACCGGCTTCGATAAAAACTCATCTGCGCCTGATTCTAAACCTTTCAGCATGTCTTCACGGCCATTTAAGGCAGTGACCAGAATGATGGGAATATGGCTGCGTGCCGGATTTTGTTTTATCTTCTGACAAACATCATAGCCATTTATGTGGGGCATCATCACATCCATCAAAATGACATCTGGTTTTAAGTCATCAAACTTTTCTAGCAGTTCTTGGCCACTGGCAATCTGCGTGACAAGATGTGCGTCTACCGAGAGTTGTTCAGCAATCACTTCGCGAGCCATGAGATTATCATCAACAATGCAGATGTGAGCGGGCTTGCTGTTAGTAGGGAGCATTGATGCTAATTCCTTTGGCCTGATTATGATTTTAACCGTGGGCAAAACGGATAACGGCCGTTTCTGTGGAAGATTCTACGAGGTTTAGCGTGACAACCCAAATACCATTGCCATCGACGATGATATGTTCAACAATCTCAACTTTGAGCAAGGAATAAGTAGTGCTGCGGGCTGAGGGAAAGATAAGATAGCGGATAGCTGTTGACGGCCGTTTGGGCCAGTCGAGCCAAGCCAATGTCGGATAACATTGAAATGCCGACTGAACCAGAGACAAGAACTTATGACCCGTTGGCAGCGGTTCATCGGCCAACAAGCCCAAGAAGTGACGCGCTTGTTTGTTGGCGTAGATAATTTCATCTGCTGCGTTGATGAGTATATGACCTGTCCGCTGTTTTTTGGCTGCCAGGCGCTCATCTGTGGTTTGCGTAAGCATAGCTGGTTTACTCAATTTGTGGCTCCTCTTGTTTATTCGAAGCAAGCAGCAACTTGTTAATAAGTGCGACTAGTTGGCGCAGCTGGACTGGCTTACTTAAATATTCATTTGCGCCCGCTTCCAGGCAACGTTCCCGGTCACCGTCCATGGCTAGAGCCGTTAGGGCAATAATGGGCACCTGGTTAAATGCTTTTTGCTGACGAAGTTGACGAACGGCCGTTAATCCATCTACCTCTGGAATCTGAATGTCCATCAAAATAAGATCCGGTTTTTCTTCACGTGCTTTTACCAAAGCTTCCATGCCGTTATTGGCCACGGTCAATTGATACCCCCAGACTGGCAAATATTCTGAAATTGTCTCGATGTTTGTTTTATTGTCCTCTACCAACAAAACAAGAGGTTCTTCACCAGACGCATCAAGCATTTTATGGCTCATTTCATACTGTTTACGATCATTTTTGGCCTGATTTTGCAGGCTTGTAGAATCGATGAGCAGGTTTTGTGGGAGCGTTACAGTGAAGCAGCTGCCGACGTTTACCTCACTCTCCAATGACACACTACCACCGTGCAATTCTGCTAAGTGGTAAACTAATGAGAGTCCCAGCCCTGTACCTTCGTGAGAGCGTGATAGGCTGCTATCTAGCTGCACAAAAGGCTTGAATAACTGTTTCATGGCCTCTGTTGGAATACCGATACCGGTGTCCCATACTTGAAACTGTATGGCGTCTCTGGACGCATCAGGCAAAATGTTGATGCCTACTTCACCCTCTGGTGGCGTAAACTTAACTGCGTTGCTCAATAGGTTGATCAGGATTTGTTTCAGGCGGCGTTCATCACCTTGGTATGTTGTCAAAATGGAATCGATGTGCGCATGAAGTTTGATTTGCTTGGTATGGGCCATTTGCCGCACAAATTGCAAGCTACTTTCACAAAGGGTTGCCAAAGATACAGTTTGTACATCCAGCGTCACCTTGCCTGCTTCGATTTTGGCTATATCCAAAATGTCGTTGATCAGATCCAGCAGATGACGGCCGCTTTTTTCGATGACTTGGAGCGAAGATGCCTGCTTTTCTGTTAGCTGCCCATGAATGCCCTCTAGCAAGATTTCTGATTTGCCCAAGATTGCGTTGAGCGGGGTGCGGAGTTCGTGGCTCATATTTGCCAGAAATTCGTCCTTGGCCTGGACTGCTTTGGCTAGTTTGGCATTGGTTGCATTCAGTTCATTGCTGCGGGTGCGTAATGCCTGCTCAATTTTGCGCCGCTCATTGATTTGGGTTTCCAGGGCTTGGGCATGTTCTTGCAACTGGTCGTAAAGTCGCACAGTTTCCAGGGCCAGGCCAGCGTGTTCGGCAAAAACATTGATGATGCGCCGCGAGCGCTCATCAAAACCATTTAACTGTGGTGAATGCAAATCAATGGCCCCAATGATGAGATTATAGGCGCGTAAGGGAATAACAAGTTCAGATTGGGTGTAGGTGTTTTCAGGTAGATAGCGTGGATCTTGGTTGACATCAGGGACATAAATCGTTTCCCCTTGACGAACGGCCGTTGCCACCAGGCCATCTCCCTTAATCGGAATTGTATCAGTGGCGTTGTTGAAGAAACGGCCGTTTTGCGCCAGCCATATTAAATGGTTATTACTCTGAATAGGGTGAAGACCAAGCCGGTTCGTATTCAATTGAACCGGTTCCTGTAGCAACAAGACGCCGCAGGTATCAAATCCCAATTGATGCACGGTAATCTCAGCGATCTGTTCAGCCAGTTCTTTTACACCAGTTGGTTTAAAGAGTTGAATGGCTGCCTGATAAATCTCGTTGACCTCTTTTGCATTTGTTTTAATCTGTGCTTCTGTAGCGTGACGGTCTGTTAAATCTGTAATAGTGGCAATCGAACCAATGATTCTTTTTTGAGGATCATATTGAGGCACACTGTTCACCAACACATACAAAGGGGAGCCATTTGCTTTGATCAGACAGGCTTCATACGAGCTGGCTTGCCCTTCCAAATTGTGCATCTGTGCTTGAATTACCTTAGGGTGATCCTCGGAATGGGTAAAGTCTAGCGCAGTTTTACCGGTGAGTTCTTCCGGTTCAAAGCTCAGCGAATGGGCATAGGCCGGATTGATGTAGTCAATGACACCCTCCACCGTTGTCGTCATCACACCTTGTCCCATCGTCGCCATGACTTGTTGGGCGAAATTGCGTTCCTTTGCCAATAATTCTTCTGACTTTTTGCGTATCAGCGCGTTCACAAAGATCGTGCTGACCACTCTCAAAGAAGCTCCAGCTTCCTGCCGTCCGGCAATATAGGGTTGACGAGAATCTAGTCCAAAAAAGCCAAACGTTTCTTTGTCGTAAATCAAAGGGATGATAAGTGCTGAGCGAACAGCTTGCAGTTTGAGCAATTTTATTTCGCTACTGCTTTCCTGGACGTCATCTTTTATATCCTGAAGGTGAATGGTTTTCTGTTGAATAAGGTGTGGCATCCAGTTTTGAAACAAATTTGCGGGAAGCGATCTAAAATCTTCTAGGGTGACGGGACAAGCGGGATGGCACCAGCCATGACTGTTTTTGAGGGCACGGCCGTTTTCGTCAAACAGATAAATGTAGCTGCGGTCGTAGTTGGCAAAACGACCAATCTTTTCAAGCGCCAGATTAATATTGTTGTCAATCTCATCCGTTGTCAGGTTAATGAATTGAGTGGAAATGGTCGTGAGTATGCGGTCAAATTCAAGCCGATTTTGCAGTTTTTTCTCGGTTTTTAAATGCTCTCCAATTTCCTTTTCCAGCTGTTCATTGGTGCGATCCAGCGCATTTGTGCCTGCCTTAACGCGCTTCTCCAAAAGTTCATTGGTGCGTCTTAGCTTTTGCCTTTCTTGCTGCAAAAGTCTGGCGGTGGAGATGGGAGTAGATTGTTCTGTTGGATCAATCTTAGTAGACATAAAAAGTTGCTTGTTTTGCACGGCAGGTCAAACTTTCTTGCTTTTCTGAATGTAATTGAATGATAAGCTGGCATTTTGGGTATGACAATAGCCATGAGGTATCAGACTGCCCCCTGAAAAGGCAGAAAATAAGCTTATAAAGCAGTTCTCAACACGCAAACGGTTTTTTCACGGCGATAGTTCGTCATTTTCACGGTCGCTTGACCCCTGCTATGACATAATTTGCCTTTACCGGTAAGCCTTGTAAGGAGTTTGGCTGCTAGACAGCCAGACTAAATGAAGCCGTGCAAACAAACCGCCCGTTTGATTTTGACGAATATGCTCCCCTAGAGAATGAGGAAGTCCCTCGCCCACTTCGTCCAGTGATCTTGTGGTTGTTCGTGCTGGGGCTGACCATTCTTTTTATTCCTCTGTATCTGATGGCGAACACGTTGGATAATGAGGTTGCCCAATTAGAAGCTGAAGCGATCCCGCTGCAAACAGCCTTGGCTGGTACGCCGGGCTCCCTGCCGCAGGCTCAAACGCTGATCGTGACGTTAACGGCCGTTCACAACCAAACCGACCAGATGGCAGCCATTTTGCCTATGTTGGAAGCGGAAAATGTGGATTGGAACGCGATTATGCTGGCCATCAACAACGGTGATAGCAGCGGCATACAGTTGACCGGCCTGGAGCAATCTGGTGACCAGTTGCTGATTCGTGGCCGGGCAGCAAATGAAGATGCTGTTACGGATTACGCCCACCAGTTGGAAACATCCGGGCAGTTTAACCAGGTGATGATCCAATCAATTACGGGGGTTTCAGAACCATTCTTCACACCCACACCAACGCCGCTGCTGCCCAGCGTTACGCCCTCGGCTACTGCCACCAATACACCACGCCCCACGGCTACCAAAACGCCGGTCACCCCCTGGCCCACCTGGACGCCTACCCCCAAGCTTACCGATGATTATGAGTGGGATGACACCACGCCCAAACCAATTTTTGTAGGCGCGCCGGCACAGGTCCATAATTTTTACCCTAATTTTGATTTGGATCAGGCCGTTTTTCTGGCTAAGGCGGGCCGCACCTATGAAGTAAGCACCGATTTGCTGGCCCCTGGTGTGGACACCTTCCTTGCCGTGTCCTATGTAGATGTTCAGCTCAGCAATGATGATGCGATGCTGGGAACGCTTCGCTCCAGCGTGACGCTGCAAGCGCCGCCCGACAGTGATGTGGAAGTTTTGGTACAGGTATCTAACCGGGGCGTGTATGGGGCTGACCAATGGTACGATTTGCAAGTTTTGGAAATTGTGCCTACGACACCTACACCGAGCATCACGCCTACCAACGCGCCGCCAACGGTTACGCCATCGCCCACGCCAGATTTGCGCGACATTCATGAGCCGAATGACGTGGACCCCAATCCCATTGCCATTGGTGAGGCGCAGATTCACAACTTTTTCCCCAATGGTGATTTAGATAAGGTGGGATTTTTGGTCAAGAACGGCCGTTTCTACCAAATCCTGACCTCGCAGCTGGGGGTGGGGGTGGATACGGCCGTTACCGTGGCGTTCAATGGCGAGGCATGGAGCAATGATGATTATGATCTGCCTGGCTCTGGCAATTTTGCTTCGGCCGTTTGCTTTCCAGCCGAGGCGGATGGCACAGTCGTGGCCACCATCAGCAATGTGGAGCAGCAGTTTGATTCCAGCAAAACCTACATCGTTTCGGTGCAAGAAGTACCCTTCTTGACGGTTGATCCCAAAGAAATTGATTTTGGCACGATGACCCAGGGCGAACCTAACCCACCAGCACAAACGGTGCAAATTGAAGGCACCGAGACGCTCGCCTGGGAGGTTTTCACTGAGACACCCTGGCTCAGCACCGACGTTATTACCGGCACCACACCTGCGACACTTAGCATTTCGGCCGATATTTCTGGCCTGGATGCCGGGCAGTACGAGGGCGAGATATTGCTGGGCTGGGTTGACTTTTGCCGCCAATCAATTCCTGTGACCATTCAGGTTGACCCAGTTCAGAGCGAACTGCCTGGCTACGGCCGTACCCAATTTATGGCCAAGCCGGCGCTGCTTCAGGCTGAAGCGGTGGAATTTGTCATTGTCGTCACGCTGAAACCGGTGGAACCGTAATGAATTTTGATTTTGAGTTAGAGGACATGCTCGATTTCCTGCGGGAAAATTTGTATATGGTGCTGGCAGTCGCCATAATACTGCTGCTGCTCATCGGCTATCTCATTTTTACCTTTGGCACCCTCCTGCCGCGTTGGCAGCAGCGCACGGAACTGGCAGCTGCTTCTGCCACGATGGTGGCGGCTTACGAGGCACAGTCCGCGCAGCAGCAAACCGCTGCCGGGCAATTTGGCCCGCAAATCGAAGCGGCTCAAGCTGAATTTGACGAATTGGCCAACCGCTTTTTAACAGAGGCTCAGGCGGCTGCTTTTTTGGATGGCTTATACGACAGCGCGGCGGAAACGGCCGTTACCATTGTCGATTTGCAGGCGCAGACGGTGGCCCCAGACGCAGCCGCCGCCGGTGTAAAACCAGTGTACGACACACGCCAGTTTCGGCTGGTGGTGGAGGGTAAGCTGGTTCAGCTGAATCAATTTGTAGGGCGCATTGAGGAAACGGCCGTACCCAGTATTAATCTCAAAAATTTAATGATTACCCAGGGTGCCAACGGGGCTGCTGATCTGTTAACCTTGGATTTACTCCTTTACACCTCACCGTTTTCTACGGGCGAAGCAGTGGCCGACTTGCCTGACCCGCAGGCCACCCCTGCGGCCACTCAGCTGCCCCAGCCCTCCCCCACGCCTGCTGCCTCGGCCACGCCGGACATCAGCAGCTTGCTAGCTCAGTTAGATGCTCCCTGGGCTGCCGAAAATTGGCCTGAAGTCATTGGTCTCATTCAGGAAATTCGCCAGCTGACCCCTAACGAAACAGGTATGACGGAAAAATTGTATGCGGCGCGGGTGAATTATGGGTATCAACTGGCTGAATTAGGAGACACGGCCGCCGCCGCTGAGCAGTTTGAGCAAGCACTGGCCATTTTCCCGCAGGGCACCGAAGCCGAAGCGGCGCTTCAATCCCTCTTTGCCCCACCAGCAACGGCCACGCCAGAAACCACCATTTACGTGGTGCAGCGCGGCGATACGTTGTTCTCTATTGCCCGTCGCTTTGGTTCCACCGTAGATGCGGTCAAGGCAGCAAATGGATTGGTGAGCAACAATATTACCCCTGGTCAGCAGCTAATTATTCCTTAAATTTTTACTTTACAATGGTCTGACTATGCAGAGTCCGCATCCTCAGATGCGGGCGGCTCCTCACTAGATGTCTTCGAGGGTTCGCAGGCCGCGCCACATTGGGTTTTGGGCGTAATCAAAGTAACGGGCTTTTTGCAGGGTGAGTGCGTCGCTTTGCCGGATGCCGTGGGGGAGACGGCCGTTGTAAATCCGAATCGAATGATAATAACTGGGGGAGAGTTCGTACACTGCTTTGGCGTGAGCTTTGCTGCGGCTCCAGCCCATTTGGGCATCTTCACTGATAAACAGCACCAAATTGGCGTAATTGCCATCTTTCAGCAGCATGGTGCTGTAGCTAATCAACCCTTCGTGCTGCGGGATTTCTTTCATCAATGTTAAGTCAAATTCCTGAGCCAGCTCAATATCGGCCTGCGAGCGGCTTTGGCCAAAAAACCCTACGACATGAATCAAGTTTGTTTTCTCAAAATGTTGAGGATTGGCCAGGACTTGCCGGTGAATCCAACCAGGTTTTCCGGGCAGGTTGAACAATATGGTCTGGGGCAAATCGATTGGCATGTGAGGATTTTGCAGGGTGAGGCAGAGTTGGCGAGCCATGTAGCGTAGGGTGCTTTGGTCGCCAGGAATGTGGGTGGGGTGGGTAAACGGCCGTTCGGCGAGAATGTCAGTGGGGGATAATTGAACGACGTTTTCCATGGGGTCTGGATCCTCCTTTTAGATCATGGTTTGGTTGGCAGATGAGGTGAAGCCTAGCTCGGCCGATATTTTTTGGCAGGTGTCCAGCAGCTGTGGCAGATGCTTCTGAAAAATCGCATCACTCAGCCGATACGATGGGCCGGAAATGGAGATGGTGGCTAACAAACTTCCTTGATGGTTATAAATGGGTGCGGCCAGCGAGCTGAAGCCAGTTTCATATTCTTCATGCACGCTGGCATATTTTTGTTGGCAAATCTGGTTTAGCTGCCGGGTTAACTGGTAGCTATCGGTGACCGTCTTGTCGGTGAATTGTTTGAGCGGGGTTGGTAGAACGGCCGTACGTTCCTCGGGTGTCATGTGGGCCAAAATGAGCTTACCGCTGGCGGTACAGTGCAAAGGTGAACGGCGGCCAATCCAGCCGATGTATTGAATAGGTTGCGGGCTGGCAGCCCGGTCGATGTTGACACATTCTGCGCCGTCCAGCACGGTGACATTGACTGTTTCTTGGGAGAGGGCTACCAAATTGGCCAGATGCGGTTGGGCGGCGGCACGCGCATTCAGTCGGCCCAAAGCCACACCGGCCAAACTCACTAATCCAATTCCCAAGCGGTATTTGCCCGTTTCCGTATTTTGATCGACCAAGCCTTCGGCTTGCAGCGTAGCAATCATGCGTGAAACCGTGCTTTTGTGCAGGCCCAAACGGCGGCTTAATTCTGAGACGCCAAGTTCTGGCTCGCTTTCAGTAAAGCTGCGCAAAATGGCGGCAGCGCGCTGCACAGATTGTACGGGTGCGGTTAAGGTATTGCTTTTTTGACTCATTGGCATTTGTTGCGTATTGTGAAACACTGTTTTAGCATACGGGTCAAGATAGTATAACCCTAGTCGAGTGAACTTTCAAACTGACTTACTTTGTGGAAAGGTGACAAAATATCGTTAGTTTTTTTCTGTTTTCTCTCTGTGAAGCTCTGTGGCTTCTCTGCGTAACTCTGTGTTCCGTATTTTATTAGCGAAGGAATTTTTGCATTTCGTTGTAATGCAGTTGGGGGGAACCGCTGAGGATGGTAGGGGTGGTGGCCAGAGCGATGTGGGTTGTTAGCGGGCTGTCTTCGCCTGAGAGGAGGATTGATTGGTTTTGGGATTTTAGGTGTGAGACGGCCGTAATCCCCACCTCTAAATTTCCCAACCTGGGCAGCTCAACATGCACCACGTGGCACAACTCAGGATTGGTAAAATCTTCTACATCAGCTAACGAATCTACCCAGGCGTCAGCCACCAGCTTGAGCTTGAGGCGACGAAACGCCAGGTAGCCCCGTAGCTTCTCCAATGACTTTAGTTGTGCCTCACAGCTATCGTGCCAAACTGGATTTTGTACATGCAAAATATACGGTTTTGCTGCCTGTTCCAAACCAACTAGCGCACCTAAAACCTTGCCTTCGTCATTGTCAAATAGGTCACGAAACCCATCGCGTAAATCGAGGTGAAGCAGTGGCTGAAACGAAGCATCGACTGTGGGCAGCCAGGTGGCTACCTGTCGGATGTGCCGTTGGAGACGTTCGCCATTGGCTCCCAGCGTGGCCTTGTGGTTATTTTTGCCTGTGGTATAACCCAAAGAGGCAACGTGTGTGGTGAGGATGGTGCGGGCCATTTGCATGGTTTGATCATCGAGGGTGATTTGCAACGGTACGGCCGTTTCCCCCAAAGCCAACCCATACTCCCGCGCCACCAGCGCCACCACTGATTCCCGATTCACCGCTGCCACCGCTCGCAGCAGGGCCGCCGTTAGACCATATTGCAAGGCTGGGTGCAACGGCCGTTCGATTGTAACCTCTTCTAAACGTGGTTCTGGCGCTTTTTCCTCTGCCAAAAGGCCTGTGATGAGGCTGCGTCGTGTTACGGTTCCGGTAGCAGGCTGTGGCTTAGGCGGAACAGTACGTGTGTAGCTAAACGGTTCCATGAGCGGCAGCAACATCTGGGCCAACGGCCGAAACGCGTTAATCCGTTGATCTTGCCACAAGGGTTGCACCAAATTTTGCACATGATTGGCGGCTTGATGGGGATCGAAAACGGCCGTATCACCAGACCGTGACGCCGCAGGCACATCAACACAATCGGCCCAAAATCGCTGCCCATCACTTAGCTGCACCCCGACTGTGAGTTGGGAACGGCCGTTGTCTGCCAAAGTTGGTACTGTTAATAAAGATGAAATCGTCGGTTTTGTCATGAATGTTTCAGATTCTAATTCTGCTATGAAAGCCTATAACCAGCGTCTTCTGGCGGGCCTGGGCGTATTATCCCTCGTATTCGTATTTGGCATTGGGTTTGGCCTTGTGTCCTTGATTAAACAGGATAGACAGCAAGCCCACTATCCAGGTGCCATACCCCTCTCTACCCATAGCAACTACAAAAGTTTGCCTCGTTCCTATCGTTGGGATGATTCTTATCGCACCGACGATGGCTTTAGAGCAGTGTATGAATGGTATTCCCTCAAATTTAACACAGGAGCTGAATCGCGGGCCAATGGCTCCTGTATCTTGTTGAAATCAGACGATCAGTTTTTCCGTGCCGAGCGTTTTGTTAGCGTCGTTATTTGTGGAACACCTGAGGGCCAACTGGTGTTTGTGACCCGAACAACCACCTTCAAATAAAAAAGAGAAGGTAGTAAGCCCTCTCTTTTGCAACATTTTTGATTATTTTGTTGAAAATTACACAACGTCCCGAATATCAACCACTTCCTGCGCTTCGATCTGGCTAAACGCCTCGCGCACTTGTTCAATCGAGACATTCGGGATTTTTAATACCACATCATACCATCCCTCTTTCCGGTGGGTTGGGTACGTGCCAATGCCCCTCACGCCCCAGCCATTATCCCCTAACACCTTCATCAACTTGGTGAATTCACCTTTTTTGTTTGGCATTCGCACGGTCACGCGTAGCCCATCCATCGGTAAGCCCAGCATCTCCTGATAGGAGTGCAACACATCTACCTCAGAAATGATTCCCACAACGATATTATCATCATCAAGAACTGGCAGACAACCTACTTTGTGGTCAGCCATCATTTTAGCAGCCCGTTCAACGGTGCGATCTAACCTAATCGTGAGTACTTTTTCTTTTTTCACCATCACGTCTTTAACTGTCAGATTACTTAAATGACGCGAAATTTCCCACATGTCTAGGCTACCCAATATGTCTGGTTTCAGTGAAAGACGCGTGCGGGTTATGAGTCCTTTTAACTTTTTGCCATCCGAGATAACGGGTAAATGACGGACATTGTTTTCCGCCATGATTTTTTGTGCTTCAACTCCCTTGGTAGATGGCGAGATCATGATTGGGTGTCTGGTCATACATTCTTTAACAAGCATGTTTTGTTCCCTTCCTGTAGGTTAACCGGTTTTGCCGAAGTTGTTAAAATTTTCCCGTTGATTTGCTCTGCTCGCTGGGATGTTAGCTATTGACCATTTGCCGTCGAGATAACGGGATCAAACGTGCGCAACGTTTCTTCTGGAATGTGGCAGAAAATTCTGTGGCCATTTTCTAACTCACGCCAAGGTGGAATTTCTTCCTGACATATTTTGCCCCCATCGGGCAATAATTCGCGACGGGGACACCGGGTGTGAAAACGACAGCCGCTGGGCGGACTAATAGCGCTAGGCACGGACCCATCTAGCCGAATATGCTTTTGCTTGGCTGTGGGGTCCGGGATGGGTACGGCCGAAAGCAGCGCCTCGGTGTAAGGATGATAGGGTGGGGCATAAATCGCCTCAGCTGGGCCAATTTCCATAATCTGGCCCAAATACATCACGGCTACATCATCTGAAAAGAAGCGTACGACCGATAAATCATGCGCAATAAAAATCATGGTGGTTTTGTACTCTTGCTGCACTTCTAGCAGCAAATTCAGCAGCGCTGCCTGAACCGAAACATCCAGGGCACTCACCGGCTCATCGCACAGCACCAGGTCTGGCCGACTAGCCAGGGCGCGGGCAATGCCCACGCGCTGCTTTTCACCACCGCTCAGCTGGCGTGGCAGCCTGTTGTAATAATTTGCCCCCAACCGCATTGCCTCTAATAATTTGATGACCTCGCTGCGAATTTGGTTTTTGGGCACAGTGCTAAACCGTTCCATGGGGCGGCCAATTTGCTGCCCTACGGTGTAAGAAGGGTTCATGGTGGAATCTGGGTTTTGGAACACCATTTGTAGTTCTTGAATCAATTTTTCATTGCGGGTTCCCAGATCGCCCGTAATATCGAAGCCCATGAAGGTGGCATCACCGCTGGTGCTGTCTTCCAGGCCTATCAAGGTTTTGATAAGCGTACTTTTGCCGCAGCCAGATTCGCCGACCACACCCAGGGTTTTGCCTTTTTTAACGTTGAAGGAAGCATTTTCTACCGCTTTTACATAGCGTGGCTCGCCAAGCCCCAACACATCGCGAAAGGAGCTGCCCTGCACTTTATAATACTTTTGCAGGTTTTGCACTTCCAGCAAGGTCTCATCGCTTTCAACTTCCTGGGTGATATCCAGGGCGGGCTGGACTTCTTCTGTGGGCACCCATTGGCTGGGATCAATTTCTTCAGCAAAGTGGCAGCGTACGGCCGTTCCATTCATCATCGTGCGTAGCTGCGGCCGTTCTTCCCTACACCGGTCCTGAGCATAATCGCAGCGTGGTGCGTACATGCAGCCCATAGGCCGATTATTCGGTGCGGGCACCCGGCCACGAATGGGGTACAAAATGCTGCCAGATTTGTCGGCACCCAGTTTGGGCACACAGCGCAGCAGCCCCTGCGTGTAGGGATGCTGAGGTGATTCAAAAAGCTGCTCGATTTCGGCGCGCTCCACCATTTCCCCGGCATACATCACCCCCACGCGGGTGCAAACGCGGGCCACCACGCCCAGATTGTGGGTGATGTACATGATGGCCGTGTCAAAGTCACGGCGCAGTTCAGAGATCAGATCAAGAACGGCCGCTTCCACCGTCACATCCAACGCCGTTGTCGGCTCATCCATAATCAAAAGCGCCGGGTTGTTCAGCAGCGCCATCGCAATTACCACGCGCTGCTGTTGTCCGCCAGAAATCTGGTGCGCATACCGCTTCATCACATTCGCTGCGTCCGGCATGTACACCCGCTCCAGCATCTCCACACACCGCTTGGCCGCCTCTTTATCGCTAATGCCACGATGCACGGTCAGCACTTCCTTCATCTGGTCACCTAGCGTCATAGAAGGGTTCAATGCCTGCATAGGGTCTTGAAATACCATCGCAATCTGGTCGCCACGAAGCTGCCGCAGCTCCTCGCCATCCTTGCCTACCAATTCTTGCCCCTGGAACTTGATGCTGCCGCGCTTAACATAACCGTTGGCCCCTAAAAAGTTCACAATGGCCCAGGCCATGGTGCTTTTACCACAACCAGATTCGCCCACAACGCCAAAAGATTCACCCCGGCGAATATCAAAAGAGACGTTTTGCACAGCCTCAATTTCCCCGCCGCGAACTTTGTAGGCAACGGCTACATCGTCTACCTTTAATACAGAAGCTTTTTTATCGTCTACCTGCCATTCCATTGCCATATCCTATTTCTGAAACCGTGTTAACTCTTCGCGCAGTCCATCGGCGAACAGATTCAGGCCAATGACGAGCGTGGCAATTGCCAGCGCTGGCCAAATAACTGCCCATTGATTACTAAAGATGAACTTGCGAGCCTCATTGACCATATTGCCCCAGTCAGGATCGGGCGGTGGCAAGCCAATACCCAAAAAGCCGAGCGTGCCAATAGCAAAAATCGCATAGCCAACGCGCAACATCGCATCGACTAAAATTGGGCCACGAGCATTGGGCAAAATTTCCCGATACATGATAAACCAGACATTTTCGCCCCGCGTTTCGGCCGCACGAATATAATCCCGCGTTTTAATATCAAGTGCCAGGCTACGTACCAGACGGGCAATGCCCGGCGCCCCGGTAATGGTGATGGCCAAAATCACTACAACATCGCTGGGACCCAAGGCCGCGATAATCACCAGATAAAGCACAATGACCGGGAAGGCAATGAGTGCATCTAGGATTTGCATAATAATCTGGTCGGCCCACCCACCACGATAACCGGCATTGAGACCAAAAAATGAGCCTAGCAGCAAGGAGCCAAAAACACCCCACAGGGCGACACCGCCAGGGATAAACCATTCCGTGTCGCCAGGAAGTCGCGTTTTTAGCAAGATGACCTGTGTGCCTTGCATCAGTCGTGATAAAATGTCACGTCCCAGATGATCTGTGCCCAGCCAGTTGGTACCGTTTGGGGACAGGTTTTGTGTAAACTCTGAAGCGTTTGGTTCAAACGGGGTCCAAAAAAGAGAGATGAAGCCAAGTAGGAGCCAAAACAGGATGATAGCCAGGCCAACTGTGGCCACGCGTGACTCAAAGACAATGGATATGCTTTTCCACATCTTTTGCCAGCGTGATGGCTCACTTGCCTGGGTGAGTATTGGTTGTGCAGTAGCCATAACTTCTCCTATGCGTAACGTATCCGAGGATTCAGATAGGTGTAAGCTAGATCGCCAATTAGTCTGGTGGCAATAGCGATGATGACAGTGACCATGGCCGCAGCGATAACAGCATTTGTGTCGCTGGCAATGGCTGAATCGTAGATGTATTTGCCCAGACCAGGATACCCAAAGATAGCTTCTACCACAACAACACCACCTACAAGGTAATTCACATGTAGCATCATGATGGTGATGGGGGCCATCAGAGCATTACGAATGGCATGACGAAAAACAACCCGCCAATAGGGCATGCCTTTGATGATGGCGGTACGGATATAGGACGTGCCCATGACTTCCACCATACTAGCCCTGGTCATGCGAACGATATAGCCGAGTTCAACGGCCGTTAACGTCAACAATGGCAGTATAAGCAAAGAGGGCGTCTCGAAAATGGCATCTGCACTGGTAAAAAGCGCCACCGCAGGTACAACTTCCAACCAGATACCGAGGATCAAGATTAGGAAAATCCCGGTGACAAACTCTGGTGTTGCGGTGGCCGCCAAACTGGTAATTGAGATAATTCGGTCGACTAACTTTCCTTCATTAATCCCCGCAATAATACCCAGCATCAGCGCCAATGGCATAATAAAAATGAAGGCCAGTCCCGCTAGAATCAACGTATTGCGTAGACGTGGCAGAAGCGTTGCTGCAACTGGGCGTCTTGTCTCTGAGGAAATGCCTGGGTCCAAACGAACCATGCCTTTGCGTAGAGGAATATAGTCGCGGGGGCCGTCTCCTTCTTGGCGCAACCCGGCCGATGTAATCACGTAGACGGGTTCACCGCCGCCCCGCTGCCACAATACAACACGATTTTCAGTATCGACACCCCAAAAGGTTTCAATGTCTCCATCAGATTGCCAATACTCATTGGCCGTCTGAGGAACGGTAGAACCATCCTCTTGTCGAATCAGGGCGATCAGGTCTTCCCCATCAAGCTGCCAGCGCATCAGTTGGCCGTCAACTTCGGCCCACCATTGCAATTCACCCGTTGTTGGGTTTGGCGCGGTCACAATGTCATAATCGACATATTGCCCAGCACGCCAATCGCTGCCCAGCAGCCAGTCTGAGTAACGTATCCAGATTGGCTCATCCAGACTCAACTGGTTTTTGAAGGATGCTTTTTGTTCAGCGGTAGCAAACACGCCCAAGACACGATTAATGACACGTTCAGAGCCAATGGCATCGAGAAGGCCGAAAAGAACAATGGAAACAAATAAAACAGTAACGATGGTAGAAACAATGCTGCGTACAAGAAAACGAGCCATTCAACCCTTCCCATTTTTAAGAAATAGGAGTCGAGTTTTAGCCAAAACTCGACTCCAAAAAACGACTAATAAACGTTTACGATGACCTTATTCGTCCTTCCAAACTTCATAAAGTAGATCGTAGGCCGTTGGATGCGCCTGCACATTTTGGAATTTGTCCGAGGTAACATTCCAGATATTCTTCCAGAAGCTGTTCCCAATTGGGCCACGATCCTGCATGATGTCCTCAAGTTGCGACATCAAACCGCGCCGCTCCTCTACATCAAGAGTGGCTTGGGCCTGCCGCAGTACATCTTCAAATTCCTCGTCAACCCAGCGTGTTTCGTTCCAGTTGCCGATGGCTTCTTCTGTGTAAGCCAGAGGCAACAGCATGACAGCCACAGGACGATGTGTCCAGGAAGTAATGCCAAGGTCAACCTCAGTCCAGCGCGACCAATAGCCATTTGGTTCGGTTATGTCGAGGGCAATGTCAAACCCACCAGCTGCTGCCTGCTCTTTCAAGGCTTGAGCAATTTCTGGTTCAGCCTGATCGTTCTTGGTAGCCAATGTCACCTGTAGGGGCAATTCCAGCCCATTTTCGGCTGCGTACTCTTCTAGCAAGGCGCGTGCGCCATCTGGATCGTAGGCAGGAATGGGTTTCTCTGCGTAAGCGGGTTGTACTGGGGCAACATGGGCATCAATGGAAAGTTCACCTTCGCTGAAGTAGGCTAGCTGGAAGATTTGTTCCCGATTTTGGCACATCTTCAAGGCGGTGCGTACACGGTTGTCGTTCCAGGGTTCCAGATCGACGCGCATGCGCAAAACAAGGCATTGAGCCGTTGTGACAGGCCGCACGGTAAGACCGTCTACCTCTTTCAGCGCTTGCCAATCGGATGGACGCGGATCATACATTGAATCAACCTGCCCAGATTGTAAAGCAGCTACACCAGCGTCTTTGTCGCTGGAGACGTAAATTATTTCATCGAGATAGGGCAGCGGCTGGCCATCCTCACCCATGCGCCAATAATCTTCGCGGCGCTTGAATACAGCCCGTTCACCTTCAGCATACTCTTCGAGGGTGAAGGCACCGGTGCCCACAGGCTGGCGAATGATGTCGCCTTCAAAGTCGCGATGCAAAACGATGGCGGGATAATGGAACAGGAATTCAGGGATGGCGATGTTTGACTGGGTTAGATGCAGCTTAATGGTATAGTCGTCTACCTTTTCCACATCGCTCATGCCGCTGAGAACAGGGGACAGTAAACCCAGCATGGAGGAACCCACATCTGGATTGAGCCATTCGCCGATGGTAAACATCACATCATCGGCCGTGAGTTCATCGCCATTATTGAATTTAATTCCCTGGCGCAGATTGAGGGTCCACTCATCAACGATGTCGTTGGCTTCCCAGCTTTCCAACAGGTAGGGTCGGGTGATGTTGTCAACGCCGGTTTCGGTAAGGTATTCGCCAAACTGCCGCACGATATTGGCCCCTTCAACCCAGGACAGGCGCGCGGGGTGGTCAAGTCCTTGTAGATTCATTGAACTTCGATAGGTTCCGCCACGTTTCGGGCCGGTTGCGGCCGTTTCAGAACCGGTATCGGTACCGCTATCTGTACTGCCACCTGCTTCGGTAGTGGGTTCATCGGCCGTGCCGCCACCGCCGCAAGCAGCGGCAACCGTGGCAACGCCAGCAGACATGCCAAGCAAGGTCGCAAAACGCATAAACTCACGCCGACTGATGCGACCTTGTTCTAATTGCTCATAGGCATTGGGGATTGCGGGATGGATTTTTTCCATCTCCTTTTTTGAGATTTGAGGTACTTTCACGTTTCTCCTCCAAGATAAGTGATGCTGCCATGCAAGCAGAAAGATGCAGCTTAGGCAACCTGCAAACATGCCAACAATGATTGTTGATAAATCAGGGGATCATTTTTTTCTCTGGGCCTCACCTCCTTGTTTAAAGCGAGAAACTTGGTTTGTGGATTAACCCACAATTTTTAAGTGATACTTCAGACTATTTTTGCGTTTTGGGGGGGCATTGATTGGTACGCCTGAATAGACGTGGAGGGGATAATGCAGATGGATTTTGGAAATGTGAAAAAAAGCCATGACTGCCTATTTTTCTATCAAGAAAGCTGCTCTATTAACAATAAATCAGAGTAATAGTAACAGTTATGTTTTCTTCCCGTATGGAGCAAGTAGATAATAACATGATATAGGGTACCTGCCAAATAATTAATATATCAGTGATATATCAACCAGGTGAATAGTCAGATCGCATACAACTAAAATTTTCAGCCAAGTTCGGATTGCACTTTTAGCACTTATAAATAAGAAAGGGATCAAATCACAGACTATCTTATTAATCGGTAAGCAATGTTACGAAAATAGCGTCTCAAGGTGTGGATTCAGATACAATAAAACGATGTTTAGCACACTGTGTCGCACATTTTTTTTCGTAGTGTTTTGGGGATCGGTCATCCTTTTAATTGCCTGTAGTGAGCCTGAGGCTTTGCCAACGCTCGTCCCAGCAATTACTTTGGAGACGACGGTAGCGAGTCCAACGATTGTGTCGACTTTTACGCCTGAACCGGTGGCTGAGGTAGTGGATACGGTTACACCTTTCCCTACGGTGACTCTAGAACCCACCACGCAGCCTACCCCTCTTGTGGCTTTGGTGCTTTCTGGCCCCGATGATTTTGGCAGTGATCGCAATCCGTTGACAGGTGAGGTTGTGGCAGAACCGGAAAATTTGTTAAGACGGCCGTTAGCCATCAAAGTTTCCAACAGCCCGCCAAAATATGCCCGCCCGCAGAATGGATTGAGTCAGGCGGATTTGGTGTTTGAACACGTCACCGAAGCGGACATCACCAGATTTACGGCGATTTTTTACAGTCAAACGCCGCCCGACATTGGCCCGGTGCGCAGCGCCCGCCTCATTGATAAGGAACTGCCTGCCATGTATGATGCCGCCCTGGCGATGTCGGGCGCACATCCCTTGGTATCGCAGCGGCTGCATGGCTCCGACATTGGCGACCGCATTTTGCGCTCGCATGAAACTGGCTTTTATCGTACGGGTGAGGACAAGCCGTGGGAACACACCTTGCACGCCGATCCGGCTGGGTTGTGGCAGGCCATCGCGGCGCATGAGGAAGATCGGCCGCCGGAATTTACGGCCTGGATGACGTTCAGCAGCCTGCCGCCAATAGGAGGCGCTGCCGCTAATCGCATACAGGTGGCGTACGATACGTACACGTTGGTGGAATGGGTGTACGATCCAGCCAACGGCCGTTACTGGCGTTCGTCCGATGGAGAGCCAACCATTGATGCTAACAAAGGGGAACAGATCAGTGCGGCCAATGTGATTTTGTTAACGGCCGTTCACGAACAAGACAAATCAATCTGCCTCACCCACAACAACGGTATCTGTTCCGACTGGCCAATTGAAATCCAGATTTGGGGGCAAGGAGACGCCATTATTTTGCGCGATGGCAAGCAATTCCCTGTGACCTGGCTGCGCGAAAACCGCAGCGATATGTTCACCTTCGTCGATGCCGATGGCAACACCGTGCCGCTGCAAATTGGCAACAGTTGGTTCCAGATATTGCCTCACTATTACAATAATCCCGTTACCATACAGCCTTAGGAAAGATAAACTCTTTTTGTTGAGGAAAATATCAAAGATTACGCAGATTGAAAAGATTTTTTAATTCGTTCAATCTGCGTAATCTGTTGATGAAAAACTTTATCGAGTAATGCCATATGTTTTTACGACTTTTGCAAAAACTCCGCGCCGTTGAACCGTGGCAGCGCACTTTGTACATTATGTTTGTGGCCCAACTGCTAACGGCCGTTGGCTTTTCCGTCATCTTTCCCTTTTTGTCGCTTTATGTGACCGAACTGGGGAGCCGCACCTCGTTGAGTGTGGAATTTTTGGCTGGGGCAGTCTTTTCCGCCCAGGCAATTACCATGATGATTGCCTCGCCGATTTGGGGAGCGGTGGCGGATCGATACGGCCGTAAGCTCATGGTTGAGCGAGCCATGTTTGGCGGTGCGGTCATCATGCTGCTGATGGGGTTTGTGCGTTCTGGCGAAGAACTGGTGTTTCTCCGCGCCCTCCAAGGAATGATCACCGGTACCGTGGCGGCGGCAAACGCCTTAGTGGCTTCTGTGGCGCCGCGCCAGCGCAGTGGGTATGCCATGGGTCTCCTGCTCATGGGCCAAACGACGGGCATCGCTATTGGTCCGTTGATTGGGGGCGTGCTGGCGGATGCCTTTGGCTATCAGCTTACCTTTATGGTGACGTCGGTGCTGCTGCTGGTTGGTGGGATTTTGGTCTTTTGGGGCGTGGAGGAAAAGTTTGTGCCTCGGTTAGACGCCGCCACGGTCAAACACAGTTTTTTGGCCGATTGGCAGCATGTTTTCCAGGCGGATGGCGTGATTTTGGCCTACACGCTGCGCTTTTTGGCCAATTTAGGTCGTGTGCTGCTTACGCCGTTTGCTCCTCTGTTTATTGCCACCTTGCTGGTGGATACCAGCCATCTCAACACCATTACTGGCCTGGTGATTGCCGTATCGGCCGCGGCGGGGACGATTACGGCCGTTTATCTCGGCCGTCTAGGCGATCGCATTGGGCATGGTCGGGTGCTCAAATGGAGCGCTTTAGCTGCTGGGCTGCTCTTTTTGCCGCAAAGTCTGGTGACCAATGCCGGGCAGCTGCTCGTCTTGCAGGCGCTAACCGGGGCGGCAGCTGGCGGTATTGTGCCCGCCATTAGCGCCTTGCTGGCCCGCTACACGCAGCCTGGCGAAGAAGGCAGCGTCTACGGCATCGACAACTCTATTGTGGCCGGGGCCAGAGCCGCCGCCCCGTTGGTCGGATCGATCATTGCTTACTGGTTTGATTTGCGGGCGACTTTTTTGGCAACGGCGGTCGTCTTTTTGCTGGTGGCCGTGCTCTCCTTCGCCCGTCTACCTTCTGAAGAAGGGATACCCCTGCCGCACCTGGGTGATTAATTCCGCGAGCAGTTTTCGGGGAATTTTTAGGCGCTTGCACATTTGTAAAGCCGTGGCAAACTTGTGCCCTTATGGACGCCACTCAACCATTCACCGACGCCATTCAGGCTGCTTACCCGGATTTTGTGCTGGAAACGGCCGTTTTCAACCAGGAAGGCCAATACAACCACGTCTTGCTGGTGAACGAAAACACTGTTTTCCGTTTTCCCCGTTTTGCAGGCGGTGTAGAACAGCTGGCTCTGGAGACAAAAATTTTAACGGCCGTTCAGCCCTATCTCCCGTTACCTGTTCCTAATCCACGATACATTCAGTTCCAAAACCTGGAAGTGGGGCAAGCCTTCATGGGCTACGAGCTAATTCCCGGTGAGCCGCTGATGCCCCAAGCCTTTGCCAAAATTAGTGACAAGACGGCCGTTGCCGTCCAGATTGCTCGCTTTTTGCAGGCGCTGCACGCTGTGCCCATTCGCGACCTGATTGATGAGCCATTGCCGGTGAGCGACACCGAAGAAGAGTGGTGGAATGTGTACGGCCGTATCCAAACCAAACTGTTCCCCTACATGCGCCTGGATGCCTGCAAGGCCGTTGCCCACCATTTTGAAAGTGTGCTTAACGATCCCAGCCAGTATCAATTTGAACCAGTCCTACGCCATGGTGATTTTGGCACCGGAAACCTGCTGCACAATCCCGTCACGCAGCAAATGAGCGGCATCATCGACTTTGGCTTCACCGTTCTGGGCGATCCTGCTTTTGACGTGGCTGGACTGCTTACCTATGGTGAACCATTTGTGCAATCAGTAGCCACGCACTATCCAACGATTCACAATTTTTGGCCGCGCATCTGGTTTTACAAAGGCACGTTTGCCCTTTTTGAGGCGCTGTATGGCATTGAAAATGGGGATGAACTGGCGTTTCAGCGCGGCTTGGAGGCATATGTCTAGCGCGCCGTCAACATGGCAGCTTTTGCTGCGCCCCATCACCGCCGATGATGTGCGCCAGATCCTCACCTGGCGCTACGAACCGCCCTACGACATCTACAACATGGGTAGCGATGTGCCAGACTCTATTGAATTAGCCGAAGCGATTGATTACTTTTTGCAGCCCCAATATCATTTTCAGACGATGCTGTGCCAACCAACTGGCGAACTGGCAGCTTTTTGCAGCTTTGGCCAGGATGGGCAGGTAGCGGGTGGCGATTATAGTGCTCCGGCAATAGATATTGGTATGGGGGTGCATCCACAAAACACGGGGCGGGGTCTTGGTGGTATGTTTGCCGGGGCGGCGATTGCGTTTGCCCAAGAAAATTTCAGTCTGCCACGACTGCGCGTGACGATTGCCGAATTTA
>JBNKLQ010000080.1:0-22004 GCA_050292445.1 Promineifilaceae bacterium (SeqCode)
AATATGGTTCAGGTCAGCAAATGAGGCAATTCATGAGCGATTCGGCAGGTTCCAACGATTTTTTCACGGTTTTAGGCAGCGAGCTTAAACAGCTTTGGCAAGATTTTCGCAATGGCTGGCGGCAAACGGCCGTTTCCCTACGCAACGGTCTTCGTAAATTAAGACGTGCGGAACTAGACTACGTCGTCCTGGCGTTTGGCGGAGCCATGCCAGAACGTGCCGAACCATCGCGCAGCTTCATCGAGCGGCAGCTACCCCTGCCCGAGCCAGCCTTTAGCCTGGAAGAATTCAATCAGCGCCTGGCCCGCATCGCCGACGCGGACAATGTGCGTGGGCTAATCCTCATTTGCAACGGCGTCAGTGCCGGTTCAGCCACCATGCAAAACATCCGACGCTCCCTGGAACGGCTCAAAGCATCTGGCAAAACGGTAGTGATCTTCACCCCGTACCTGGACCTGCGCCATTATTATTTAGCCACTGTGGCTGACCGTATCATTGTGCCGCCAACGGCCCAATTTGAAGCGTATGGATTACATTCTGAAGTAACCTACCTGAAAACAGCTCTGGACAAAGTGGGGATTGGTGTGGATGGCGTGCAGATTTCGCCTTACAAAACGGCCGCAAATCCCTTCATCAACGACACCATCACCCCAGAAGAAAAAGAACAGCTCGATTGGCTGCTGGATGATTTGTATGATCAGATTACAGCGGCGATGGCAGACGGCCGTAATCTCCCCCAGGACACTATCCAGGAATACATGAACCAGGTACCGCTCTCCGCCGAAGACGCCCTGGCTGCGGGGCTGGTGGATGATCTGGCTTATCAGGATGAACTCGCCTACCTGCTGGCTGAGCCATCTGACCCAGAGGCAGCGGAAACAGAAGAAACGTCCGACTCCTCAACTGAGACTGATTTCGAGGAAGCGCAGGCCGAGCCGGAACGCCCCCAAGCCACTTTGATCGATTGGCCTAAAGCAGAACGCCGCCTGACTGAAAAGGCACGCCAACGCAGCCGGAAGTTTATTGGTGTCGTGAGCGTCGAGGGATTGATCAACATGGGCAGCAGCCAAAGCCCGCCGATTGATTTGCCTATTCCTCTTATTGGCGGGCAAGTTGCTGGGGAGCAAACCCTGGTTTACCTGCTGCGCCAGGCTGAAAAGCTGGATGACATGGCTGGACTCATCCTGCATGTCGATTCGCCCGGTGGCTCCGCGTTGGCTTCCGACCTGATTGCCCGCGAGATTCAGCGATTGAGCCAGAAGAAACCGGTGTTAGCCTACATGGGCAGCTCGGCTACCTCCGGCGGCTACTACGTCAGCGCCTATGCTCAGCACATTATGAGTCAATCGCTTACGATGACTGGGTCCATTGGCGTGGTGGGCTTTCGCCTGCACACGCAGGGACTTTACGACAAAATCGGGATCAATCGCGTCAGTTTGGATCGTGGCAGCAGTGCCAGCTTTTTTAACGATACACGGCCGTTCACGCAGGAAGAGCTAGAAACGTGGCAAAATCTTATCATTCATTCCTATGACCAATTCAAAGGCGTAGTCGCCGAGGGACGCGATTTGCCCTTTGAGAAACTGGATGCCATTTGCTTGGGGCGCATTTGGACTGGAAGGCAGGCGCTCAATCATCAGCTGGTGGACAGCCACGGCGACTTTATCGACGCCGTGCATAAAATCGCTGAACTGGCCAAACTACCGGATCCGACCACGCATGACATCCCCGTTGTGAATCTGTTCGCTAAAACCACACGCTACGTTACCCCCCAGCCCTTCGACCTGGCGGAGACATTAACCAACTGGCTAGCACCGGATCGACTGCAAGCATTTAATAACAAACCGCTATTCTTATCACCCTATTTCATCAAAATTTGAGAGACGTATCCTAATGTTTAATACCGAATTCCTTTTAACATCACTGATTGTTGTGCTGGTTCCAGGAACTGGCGTCCTCTATACTGTTTCTACTGGGCTGGCCCAACGGTGGCGAGCCAGCATCGCCGCTGCCTTTGGCTGCACCCTGGGGATTTTGCCCCATTTAACAGCAAGTATCTTGGGTTTGTCGGCCATCCTGCATATGAGTGCTCTGGTTTTCCAGGCCTTGAAAATTGTGGGGGCGCTCTATTTGCTTTACCTGGCCTGGGGAATGTGGCGCGATACAGGGATGCTCAAGTTTGAACAGTCTGACCAAAAGCACAACGCCTGGCAAATTGTGCTTAAAGGCGTTCTTATCAACATTCTTAATCCCAAACTCACCCTGTTTTTCTTTGCCTTTTTACCGCTCTTTGTTTCAGCAGAGGCAAGCTCACCTACTCAGCAGATGCTGGGGCTTGGTGTTATTTTCATGTTGTTAACCTTATTAGTTTTTGTCTTATACGGAATCTTGGCCAGTAGCGTCAGCACCTATTTGCTCAACTCACCCAAGATTATTCGGCGGGTGCAGAAATCATTTGCGCTTGTTTTTGCCGGTCTTGCCGTTCAGCTGGCCCTGAGTGAACGATAACTTACTTGTCATTTTGAATGGAGCGCAGCGAAATGAAAAATCCCTCTGAACTTTAATGGGCTGAATCATTGATTCGCGGACAAGGGTGCTGGCGCTTTCATCGCCATCGGGATGCCTCACTTCGTTCAGCATGACAAATTTAAAGGGAAAACCTATGACAACAACGGCCGTATCTCCCCATCTCACCAAAAACCTGCACATCGACACCAAAGTTGCCGAGCTGGTGTTGACCAAGTTTCTAGAAAACGAAATTGGCAAGGCCAGCTTCCAGAAGGCGGTGCTGGGGCTGTCCGGCGGGATTGATTCTGCCTTGTCCTGCTACCTGGTCACCAAAGCGCTGGGGCCAGAAAATGTATTGGCCTTGCGCCTGCCGCATCAAGCCTCATCTGCCGAAAGTCTGGCTCACGCCGACCTGGTCATTGAGGCCCTGGGCATCCGCAGCGAAACGGTAGACATCACCGGCATGGTGGAATCGCTCGTTGATGCCTCACCAGGGATGAGCGCTCATCGCCAAGGCAATGTGATGGCTCGCGCCCGGATGACCGTTATTTTTGACCGCTCGCTGGCGGAAGGTGCCCTGGTGATTGGCACCAGCAACAAAACGGAGCTGATGCTGGGCTATGGCACCATCTTTGGCGACCTGGCTTCAGCTGTAAACCCGATTGGCGATTTGTACAAAACACAGGTGCGACAGCTCTCTCGCGCCCTGGGCGTACCAGATGTCATCATCGACAAAGCGCCCTCGGCCGACCTCATCCCTGGCCAGACGGACGAAGATGATTTTGGCTTCAGCTACGCAAGGGTAGACCAGCTGCTTTATTTGATGTTGGATGAGCGATACTCGCAGGATGAAGCAGTGGCGACGGGGTTTGAACGGCCGTTTGTCGAACGAGTCCTCAAAATGGTGCAGCGCTCCCAATACAAACGCACCATGCCCATCATCCCTAAATTGAGCGACCGCTCTATCACCCACGACTTCAGGTATTTGCGGGATTGGGGAACGTGACGAATGGTTAATGGTAAATTGTTAATTGTTAACGGTTGGGCCGCGCGGTTGGCGAAGATTGGTGCGGTGGCGTTTTTGCTGCTCTTTTTGGTGCAGCAGGCGGGGGCGGAGCCGGAGTGGCAGCGCAAAGTAGATCCGTTTTTGCTAGCAGAGGTGCAGGCCACACTTGCCGGGGAAAGTGCGTCACAAACGGAATTTTTGGTGCGGATGGCGGTGCAGGCGGATTTGTCGGCAGCGGCGGAGATCACCGACAAGACGGCAAAGGGCACGTTTGTCTACGAGCAGCTAACGGCCGTTGCCCAACAAACACAAGCTCCCCTTTTAGCCCAACTAGAGGCGATGGGGGTGGAGGCGGTACGGCCGTTCTGGATTACCAACATGGTTTGGGTGCGTGGCGACCTGAACACAATTGCCACGATGGCTCAGCGCAGCGACGTGGCGTACCTGTACGCCAATCCACAGGTGGCGCTGGATGTTTTGCTCGATGGGCCAGAGATCGGATTTAGCGAAACGGCAGTTAGCGCCATCGAATGGAATATCAGCCACATCCGGGCCGATTTGGTCTGGAGCGCGGGTTTTACCGGGCAGGGTGTAGTCATCGGCGGGCAGGACACCGGCTACGATTGGGACCACCCCGCTCTCATCAACCAGTATCGCGGCTGGGACGGCAATAGCGCCAACCACAACAATAATTGGCACGACGCCATCCACACCAGCAATACTTTCTGCCCAGCAGACTCCCCCCAGCCGTGCGACGATTACACGCATGGCACGCACACAATGGGCATCATGGTGGGCAACGATCTGGCTCCCACAGCCGACGGCTGGCCCAGCGCTGCTGCCAACGCCATCGGCGTGGCCCCTGGCGCGCAGTGGATTGGCTGCCGCAACATGAACGGCGGCTATGGGACACCTGAAAGCTACACAGAATGTTATGAATGGTTTGTCGCCCCCTACCCCCTTGGCGGCGATCCCATGACCGAGGGCGACCCAAGTAAGGCACCACACGTTATCAATAACTCTTGGGGCTGTCCCCTCAGCGAAGGCTGCTTACCAGACAGTTTAGAGGCAGTAGTGAACAACGTGCGCGCAGCAGGCATCGTTACCGTGCATTCAGCAGGCAATGAGGGATCGGGCGGCTGCAATACAGTACAAAACCCCGCTGCAACGTATCAAGCATCTTTCACTGTTGGGGCTACAGACATAAACGATCAGATTGGTAGCTTCAGCAGTCGTGGTCCTTCCACCTATGATGACGGGCTTAAACCAGACATTGTTGCACCTGGCACATTATCCTATCCTTCTTTTGGCATTCGCTCCACTGTTCCCAATGGAGGATATGGTTACAAATCTGGTACCAGCATGGCTGCCCCGCATGTTGCGGGGCTAGTGGCGCTGCTTATTTCGGCGAACCCTTCGCTGGCGGGAGATGTTGATGCGATTGAGGCGATTTTGCGGGATACGGCCGTTCCCCTCACCAGTTCTCAAGGCTGCGGCGGCGATGGGCCAACGGATGTGCCAAATCATGTGTATGGCTACGGCCGTATCGACGCCCTCGCCCCCATCATGAAACAATTTCCCCTAAAGTTATACTTGCCATTTTCTATCAATCAATAATCCGGTAAAATCCTCACTGGAAGAGAAACAAGCCACAGATAACGCAATTTGCGTTCGCAGATTTCACGGATTTCTCTTTCTTTTCTCTGTGAAACTCTGCGTTTCCTCTGTGCAGCTCCGTGTTCCTCTTCACGAGGAGAAATGATGAAACGTGCCGTAAGCATCAGTTTAGGCAGTTCTGAACGAGACAAAAAAGTAGAAGTTGAGCTGCTTGGCGAGCGCGTCAGCGTAGAGCGGCGCGGCACCGACGGCGACATCGCCAAAGCCACCGCCCTCTTCACCGAGCTGGATGGCCAGGTTGATTGCCTGGGTGTCGGCGGCATTGATTTGTGGGTCAAGATGGACGACAAAACGTGGAATATCTCTGCCGCTCACAAATTAGTCCAAGGGGTGAAGCAAACCCCGGTGGTGGACGGCAGCGGGTTGAAAAATACGCTGGAAGCCCAGGCAGCCCAAACGCTGGTGGCTGAACTGGGCGCTGGCTACGCGCAAGGTCGCGCCTTGCTCACCGCGGCCATCGACCGGTATGGCATGACCAAATCGTTTGTGGCCCAGGGATACGAGATTGTTTATGGCGACTTGATGTTTGCCCTGGGCATCCCCATTCCCATCCGCAACTTTAGCACCTTCAAAGTTGTGGCCCGGCTGCTGGCGGCTCCAGCCACCAAGCTGCCCATCAGCGTGCTTTATCCCACGGGCGAGAAGCAAGACATGATCATTCCCAAATTCAGTAACTGGTATGAGTGGGCCACGGTGATTGGTGGCGACTGTCATTACATCAAGCGGCACATGCCGGATGATCTGAGTGGCAAGGTGATCGTAACCAACACGACCACACCCAAGGACATGCAGATGTTCAAGGAGCGCGGCGTGACCCATGTGCTCACCACCACACCGGTGCTGGACGGCCGTTCCTTTGGCACCAACATGATGGAAGCAGCCTTAACGGCCGTTGCTGGCAAAAATCGGCCGCTCACCCATGACGAACTCAATGAGATGCTGGCCGAACTCAAACTCAAACCCACTGTGCATAATTTGGAGGAACTAAAAATCGCGTGACAATTATTAACTGTGTCATCCTGGCCGGGGGATTGCCTCAGCCTGGTGAACCACTTTTCGAAATGACCCAAGGCAAAAGCAAAGTACTGCTGGATATGAACGGCCGTACCATGCTAGAACGTGTCGTCGATGCCCTGCAAAATGCAAAAACCATTGGCGAGATCGTTGTGGTGGGGCTTGGTAGCGATTTAAGCATGACCTTTCAAAAGCCTGTTTATCACATAACCGACCAGGGTAGCCTGCTAAAAAATACCCTGGCAGGCGTCGCTAAACTGCGTGAGCTGCATCCAGAAACCAACCTCATGCTCATCTGCTCCGCCGATATTCCCACCATCACCCCCGCTATCGTGGATGATTTCATTGAAAAGTGTGCGCCGTACGATAAAGGGATCGTTTACAATTTCGTCGACAAACAGACATTAGAAACCCGCTTCCCCCATTCCAATCGCACCTACGTCAAGCTCAAAGACGGTCTGATTGCCGGTGGTGATATGACCCTTATTCAAGCAGATTTAACTGATCATAATCGGGATATTTGGGAAGCACTAAGCAATGCCCGAAAACATGCCTGGCAGTTGGCTCGCATCATTGGGTTTCGCTTTATGCTCAAATTTTTGCTGCGCCAGCTCAGCTTTGCCGATATTGAAGCCGTGACGGAACGCATCACGAAACGCCCCGCTCAGATCATGCTAAATCCCCACGCAGAAATCGCTATGGACGCTGATAAGCCGGAGCAGGTCCTGCTGCTGCGGGCAGACATTAAACAGCGTGAAAAGTAATAAGTGAAAAGCTTGGATTGTTTCTGTGGTAGAAATTATTGAAGGGAAACGTGTCGGGAAGCAGGGACGGATAGCTGTTGGGTGCTCAGCGGCCGTTTTTAATGACCAACAAAAAATTCTACTCATACGACGGGCAGATAATGGCATGTGGGCTGTTCCGGGTGGCTACATGGAAGCTGGGGAAAGCCTAACCGAAGCCTGTGCTCGTGAAGTATTGGAGGAAACTGGACTCACTGTTCAAGTTCAGCGCCTCATCAGTGTTTACACCAATCCACATCTTTTGCTAAAGTATCCTGACGGCAATCGTTGGCAATTAGTCGTGTTACATTTTGCGGCAAAGTCAATCAGTGACGAATTAAGAACGAGCAATGAATCAACTGAAGTACAGTTCTTTTCCGAGGTTGAAGCTCAAAACTTGAAAATGAGCCCTTTCGACCAACTGCGAATTTCAGACGCTTTTACCACTCAACAAAAGACACTGATTCGAGATGAGTTTTGAATAGCTCATATTTTTCGCAAGCAATGCTACAAAGTTTTTACAGGGGTAGTCAGAGAAAAATTAAAAGTGAAAATTGTAAAAGCTCACTTTTTGCTTCTCTTGATTTCCCCCAAAATTGGACCAACACATGAACCACAAATTCGTCGCCATTGAAGGGGTTATTGGCGTGGGCAAAACCACGTTGACCCGATTGTTGCAAAGCAAGTTTGAGAATGCCAGTGTGCTATTAGAAGTGTTTGAGGAGAATCCGTTTTTGGCCGGTTTTTATAAGGACCGGGCCCAGTTGGCTTTCCAAACGCAGATATTCTTTTTGCTAAGCCGCTACCACCAGCAGCATGAAGCCGTACCGGAAGCGCTGCGCCAGGGCATGCTCATTTCCGACTATACTTTTGCCAAGGATGAGCTGTTTGCCTGGCTGAATCTGAAGGATGATGAGTTGGCCATGTACGGCCGTGTTCACGCCGCCCTCGGTGAAAAAATCCCCAAACCCGACCTCATCGTCTACCTGCACGCGGATCATGATGTGATCATGCGGCGGATTGCACTGCGGGATCGGCCGTATGAACGGGACATGGACCCGGAATACATCCAGAGATTGGCCGCCGCTTATGAGGCGTGGTTGAGCAATGTGCAGGATACGGCCGTTCTCACCATCAATGTCAACAACCTGGATTATTTGTCCAACCCGGATGACCTGGATCATGTGGCGGATCTGATTGAGCAAACGTTGTCCGAAAAGGCACCTGGCAGCCCCCCAGTAAATACTCCGCTGACGCTGCTACAAAACGGCCGTCTGCCCGACTTCCAAAGCTTCCACCGCCAGCTAGACAGCAGCAAAGGGTTCGATCGCGATCTCTTTTTCAACTACATCTTGCTTACAGAAGAGGTAGGCGAGGTGGCCAGTGAACTGGTTAAAATTTGGGGAGAGACAAAACAATTAATGGGAGACGGCCGTACCGCCACTGAAGCGCATCAACTGGCCCTGGATAAACACCGCGCCAAGCTGCGCAGCGAGCTGGCCGATCTGCTGGCCTACACCCTCAAACTGGCAAACTGTACGGGCATTGATCTGGAACAAGCGTACCTGGAGAAGATGCAGAAAAATATCGGCCGTACCTGGCCCAAAGAACGCACCCTGCCAGATTGATTTTCACCGCAAAGGACGCAGAGGGCACATAAGGAAAACCAAAAAATCTTTGCGATCTTGGCGTCCTTTGCGGTTCATTGAATTTTTTCGATTTGTAGATTGTCTACTTCTAAAAACTGTGTTGTTATCACAGGCAGCGTGCCCCAACGGAAACGGCCGTTACTTGTCGCTACCATGTACTGATTATCAATCCAACAGACAAACCCCAGCGGCCCGCGTGGGCTAAATGGGGTTTGGTGGATGAGACGGCCGTCTACCAAAAAGTCGCAACCAGATTCGCGCCAAATTAATTGATAATCGTGCCACTCTGACATGCTTTCGTGGATCGGTTGGAAGGAAATTTGCAGCTGCTGCTGCACCCAGGGCCAGATTTTGCGCCGCAGACCACCAAGCTGGTTCAGCAGCAAAACAACCGGGGCAAACGGAGCCAGCCCCATGGCCCGCCAGGTCGTGGCATCCAACGTGGATGCAAACCAACCTCGTCCTGGTCCGTTCTGTGCCAGAGGCAGATCGTTAGGCGGCGAGCCAAAAAAGAACCAGGTCGCTTGCGGCAGCGTTGGTACTGGTTTGCTGGGATCGCCAAACGGGGCGTTCCAAAAGCCAAACCCAGCCGTACCCACCAGCTGATCCGCTTCGTGAGAAAAGCGCGCCCGCAGCGACAATTGGGTGCCGGGCCGCCACGGATAGGTTTTACGAGGGCCAAGGCAATCATCAATTTGGGCATCGGTGTAGCCGGTTTGGCAGATGGGCAGATGTAGTTTGAAGGGATTGCGGGAATACGGCCGTTCTCCCAACACTTGCCCCCCATTTATCTCCAACACTCGAAATTTGTTTGCCATTTGGAGACCTCATGATTATCCGCTTGAGCAATTATCAGGTATAATTGCTCAGCTTTAAGGAGAACATTTTTTATGGAACTAACTTGGTATGGATTAAGCTGCTTTCGGCTAACTGAACGTAAACACGCCTCCGTGGTCACAGACCCGTACAATGGCAAATTAGGGTTGCCAGGCCTTAAGCTCAAAGCGGACGTAGTAACAATTAGCCACGATGCGCAAGGGCACAATTATGCGGCGGCCGTAAGTGGAACGCAACACAACCTGGATGGCCCTGGCGAGTATGAAATTGGGAACGTGTTCATCACAGGTATCGTTACCAAAAGCGCGTCCCACGCCAATAACAATATCATCTTCCTGTTTGATTACAATGGCCTCAATGTGGCTCACCTGGGTGATTTAGACAAGGTCCCCTCGCAAACAGAAATTGAGGCATTGGAAGAAGTCAATATCTTGTTGTTGCCCGTTGGCGGGGGCAACAGCCTGAATGCAGCACAAGCCTCGGAGCTAGTTTCAATGCTAGAACCAAACATTGTGATTCCTATGCATTATCAGCTGCCCGGCTTAAAGTTAGAGCTGGAAGATGTTGACCGCTTTTTGAAAGAGATGGGGGTTACTGAGCCAACCGTAGAAGACAGTTTGAAGATTTCCTTAACGAACTTGCCAGAGGAAACGGAAACGGTCATTCTTACACCAAAATTGTAGGGGTTAATATGCCTGCAAAACTATTAATGCGTTGGGACGTCCGTCCCGAAACGGAATCTGAATATTTTGAATTTTTGGTTCATGAATTTATCCCTGGCCTAAACAAGCTGGGCATTTCTGACATCCAGGTCTGGTATACGCAGTACGGCGACTGTGAGCAAAAGCTGGCTAGTGGCATTTCCAATACCATAGAGAAGATGCAGGATGCGCTCAATAGCCAGGCATGGGAACAGCTCAACGACAAGCTGCAAGAATATGTGGATGATTTCAGCCAAAAGGTGATTCCAGCGACCGGTGGCTTCCAGATTTAGGGAAGCCGCTCCTAACCCAAATAAACTAAAAGACCCGCTTGGTAGCGGGTCTTTTCATTTCGCATTATGTGATTTCTGCATTCGTGAGAAAGGTCAATAGGGGTAGTTATGCGGCCGTTTTCTCTGTCTTGCCCTTACCTGAATCCGAGGCTTTTGCGGACGTGGTTTCCGCTTTACTGCCATTTTCCTTGGCAGCTGGTTCCGATTTAGTACCGCTGCCATTTTCGCTGCTCTTGCCATTAGCGGGCGGGATGGTTGCACCATTCTTACCCCGGCTGTCGGTCACGTAGAAACCGCTCCCCTTAAACACAATTCCTACCGAATTTAAAACTTTCCGCAGCGAACTCTCTGTTTTACATTCCGGGCAATCGGCCAGCGGATCATCTGCCATGCGCTGCTTGATATCAAACTGGTATTCACAATTATTGCATCGATAAGTATATGTTGGCATTTTTCTATTTTCCAGCGAGTCTATAATGAGGTAACGGCCGTTTCTATCTCTTTTAACCCTTACCCACAGGATCGAAATTTTATTGTAACGACCGATCTCTTATTTGACAACCAGCCGGAGACTATGCTACAACCATTTTGTTAATTTTTTGTTAGCAAATTAGTCCATATTCAAAATTTAGGGAGAACATTCAATGACAATTAAAGAAGCGCAAGCGCGCATCAAAGCTCGTGTTTGGCAATCCGTGGCTCAGGCCGATTTAGATTTGTCTGCCCTAGACAAAACCACCCTGGAAACGTTTGTCGATTTAGTCACAGAATCCGCCCTGTTGGAGATTGACAGTGAGTTGGATGCTTCTATGCTGTCCGACCCAAAAGAAGAAGTTAGCGACGATGAAGATGATGATGATGAATTCGGCGAAGAGGTGTTGTGGCGAGGACGGCCGTTCCTCTCCTTAGTGCTCGACTACACCATCACTAGCGAACGTATCAAAATTACCTCTGGCCTGCTCGGCAAAGCGCACGAAAATGTGGAGTTGATTCGCGTACAGGATATTGACCACAGCCAAACCTTTGGCGAGCGCGTGCTCAAAATTGGCGACGTCACCATCCGCAGCCATGATCCCAGCCACCCGGAAGTTGTCCTGCGCAACGTGCAAGACCCCACCAGCGTCTATGAAATTTTACGCCGCGCTGTGCTAAACGCCCGTAAACGCCACAACTTCAGCTACCGCGAGGAGATGTAAAATAGTTTTTTGTCATTCCCGCGTAGGCGGGAATCCATTTTTTAACCAAGCAGCTGGATACCCGCTTTCGCGGGTAAGACAATTCTGGGCTTAGGAGTCGGCCAGGGTGCGCAAACGAGGCATGTTGAGCAGCACAACCTGCTTGCGAGCAATGCTAATTAAACCATCGGCTTTTAGATCGTTGAGCGTTTGGGTAACCGTTTCGCGGTAGGTCCCCAACATTTCGCTTAAATCCTGGTGAGTATAACCATTCACTGTTTGCCGCCCGCCCTGTTCCTCGTTCAGCGTCAGCAGCAACGAGGCCAACCGGGCGGGTATGCTTTTGAAAGCAATATCTTCCAACCGTGCCTCCAACTGCGTGAGGCGCTTGCCCAAGGCTTCTACAAAACGGAAGGCAACCTCTGGCTTTTCCTGCACCAGTCGCTCTACATCAGAGCGGCTCATGACGCACAGGACGCACTCATCCATTGACTCAGCAAAGGTGTTGTGCATACCCTGGCCCACCAAAGACATCTCGCCAAAAATAGCACCCGGTCCCAGCGTAGCCATCACCAGTTTCTTGCCGTTTGGGGCAATGCGATACAGCTGTACGCGCCCTTTTTTGAGCATAAAGAGCACCTCACCGCTATCTTCTGGCATGTAGAAAATTTTGCCAGGACGGCAGGTAGACATCGTCAGTTGGCGATCCATTTGGGCCAGCTCATTCGGGGTTAAATCGCGGAAGACTTGAATATTGGATAAATAATCGACTTTGACGCTGTTTGCTTGGGGCATAAGTTTGGGCCTTTTCAATTGCTTACTTACTTCTTGAGATGGCTTGAAAACGGCCGTTCTTACCCACCCTTATTTTTCCGAAATATTTGCCAGCCGTTTGTACAGAGCTTCCCTAGTAGGATTTCCCAGCGAGATAATTTTACCGTTCAATAAATAGGTAGGCACGGCAAAAACGTGATCGGGCAGCGGTTGCTGGGCGGTATTTACCAACTTTAGCAACAAATCGGGGAATTGGGGCAGCACATCGTCTAAAATACGCTGCGTTTCGTTACAAGACCAGCAATCATCGGCAATGTATACAGTGAGTGTGTGCATGATGGGGGGATGGTAACATGGGAAAACGGCCGTTTACGTAACCCCCGTTACACAAATCTGAGCATTTTCTAAGAGAACTCAGCCAGGCAAGAAAAAACCGACAATTGCCCCACCACCCGGTGCATTCTCGGCCCAGATACGGCCGTTATGGGCCACCACAACCCCCCGGGCAATGGCCAACCCCAGCCCCGCTCCACTACCAGAAGCGCGGCTGCGTGCCTCTTCTCCCCGATAAAATTGCTCAAAGACGCGTGTTAAGTCCGCCTCGTTAAAACCAGGGCCATCATCTTGTACCGTCACTATCACACCATCTTGCTGGCGAACGGCCGTCACCTGCACCGTCCCCCCCGCAGGTGTGTAGCGCAGCGCGTTGCCTACCAGATTAGACAACACCCGCCCAATCTTCGGCGCACACATCCACACCAGCCCCAAATTAGCGGCCACTTCACCCTGAAGCGTAATGCCTTGCTTGCTAGCCAGCGCTTGAAACATTTCCAATGTATCTGATACCAAATCGCCCAAAGCATGATGTGCTTTTTCCATGCTCAAACCACCGGCGTCCAGTTGAGCCAATTCAAACAGATCATCAATAATGTTATTGAGGGCAATGATGTCACTGCGAATCGTGCCGTAATAACGCTGCACCATCGCCGGATCGTCCACAACGCCATCGTGCAGCGCCTCGATCATGGCTCGAATGCTGGTAAGCGGGGTGCGCAAATCGTGGGAGGTCCAGGCGATGAGGTCCTTGCGCATCTTCTCTAGCTCTTCCCGCTCCTGCGCCGCCTGCTGCAATTGGGCAGCCATTTCGTTAAACGTATTGCCCACCATTGCCACCTCATCCCGGCCAGAGATGGATACACGCGCTTCCAGATTGCCCTCAGCAATTTGATGCGCTGAGCGAGCCAGCTGGCGCAACCCATCCGTCACGCTGGCAGCCACAAAAATGCCAAACGTGGTGGCAATGACGGCCGCAAAGATGAGCAGCACGCCACTTAAAATCAAGTCATGCTCATCATTGAAAAACATGCGTTCAGACATAATCCACACATTGGCTAGAATCACAATAGCGGCCCAACCGTAGGTCATCACCAACGTTAGGCTCAGTGAGGGTGAGCGCGCTAAGCCGCTGCGGTAGAGAATGTAGCCCATCGCCAGAGAACCCAATGAAGAGACGCTGAGCGAATATATCAGCGTGGTAATTTCTTCAACAGGTGCTCCCATGAGGGCAACCATCAAAATAGCTACCAACGAGAGTGCCGCCACAATACCAATGGCAAAAATGCGCCATGGGGATCGACTCAGCGAATCTGCATATTTGTATTTGTCGGGGGCAAGCGTGTTAACCATAAAAATTATCCTGGATCAAATTTGTAGCCAACGCCCCACACGGTTAATAAGTGAGCAGGATCGCTGGGATCGATTTCTATTTTCTCGCGCAGGCGGCGAATGTGGACGGTGACGGTGCTGGGATCGACATATTCAGAGAAGCCCCAGACGTTTTCCAACAGCTGGTCCCGCTTAAACACCTGTCGGGGATGGCTAACCATGAACCAGAGCAGGTTAAATTCGGTTGCGGTGAGATCAATTGTATCACCACGCACGTTGACAATGCGGGTTTTGGGGTCGATGGAGAGGTCGTGGAATTGCAACGGCCGTTCCCCCTTCTCCATACTGCTGGCACCCCGCGCCCGCCGCAAAACTGCTTTCACCCGCGACACTAATTCGGCTGGCGAAAATGGCTTGGTAACGTAATCATCCGCGCCGAGTTCCAGGCCATAAATACGGTCCGTTTCCTGCCGCCGAGCCGTCAGCATGATGACGGGCACGTCAGAAGCCGCGTCATCCCGCAGGCGGCGCACAATTTCCAGGCCATCTACCTCGGGCAGCATCAGGTCTAGCACCACCAAAGCGGGCAGTTTATCGCGGATAGCATTGAGAGCAGAACGGCCGTCTCGGGCCACACGCACCGTAAACCCCTCCCGCTTTAAATAAAGGGCTACCACCTCTACCACCGAGGCTTCATCATCCACAACTAAAATGTCGTCATAGTCGTTAAAAGTTTGATTAAGGGTCATATTCTGTACTCCTGCCTGATTTTTAGCGGAAAAATGTTACAACAGTGTTACAGGCCTGTATATTCCTTGGGGGTTAATTGTTTCGTAAGAATTCAGTAACCCAAGCTTCACACAGTTTCATTATGCTTCCAATTAAGCTATTATGCCAACTGACTTAAGAACAAATCACGAATGACACCAATGGACGAATAGCACGAATTTTGTACCTGTTTTTATTCGTCTCATTCGTACATTCGTCCAATTCGTGATAAATCTTTTTCCAAACCCGATGAATAAACCGCTTTCCCGTCGAAAATTTTTGCAGCAATTTTTGCCAGCCTCCGGTACGGCCGTTTTATTTTTGGCGGGGTGTCGTCCTAAAGCAGAACCCACACCAACCAGTGCACCACCAGCAACGGCCGTTCCCACCCCACTTGCCACCCTGCCCCCGCTCAGCCGCGACCTCATCCTCACCCCTAACGATGAATTTTATGTGATGGAAACTAACGGCACGCCCACCATTGACCGGGCCGAATGGCAGCTTACGATTGACGGTCTGGTAGAAAATCCAGTTACGCTCAGCTTTACCGATATTGAAGCACGGCCGTTTATTGAGCAAATGCGCACGCTGGAGTGTATTGGCAATGCAGTGGGCGGTAACCAGATTGGCAACGCAATCTGGGGCGGCATCCTGCTGGCCGATTTGTTGGAAGAGGTGCAGGTGAAGGATACGGCCGTGCGCGCCAAATTTGCAGCCGCCGATAATTACGAAACGTCCGTCAGTTTAGATTGGATCCATCAGCCTGGCGCAATGCTGGCTTACCAGATGAACGGCGAGCCGCTGCCACCTCAACATGGCTACCCGCTGCGCCTCTTCATGCCGGGGCTGTACGGCCAAAAAATGCCCAAATGGATCACTCACATTCAATTTATCGACGACGCCGAACATTTGGGCACCTGGGAAAACCAGGGCTGGTCCAATGTGGCCCAGGTCAAAACCAATTCGCAGATCATGCTGCCCACCCACATCCAAAAGGTGCCGCTGGCCCCACTAGAAATCTTCGGCGTGGCCTACGCCGGCGACCGTCAAATTACCCAGGTAGAAGTGGGCATCGAACAGCAAGATGGTGAACTGCGCTGGCAGTTGGTCGAGGAGTTGGTGCGCGGCCCCAGTGACGAGGTGTGGACCCAGTTTTACCTGCCCTGGACGCCTCCCGCACCAGGAACCTACACGCTATTCGTTCGCGCCACGGACGAAACCGGCTTTGTCCAAACAGAACGTGCCCGTGGTGTGCTAGAAGGCGCTTTTCCCGACGGCACCGACAAAATCCACAACATTGTCATTGTCGTTGAGTAACGAACGAATTGTCATTCCGACCAAAGGGAAGAATCCCTCTAAAGATCATCCAGTAAAAACCACGCTCACGAAGGATGACAAGTATGGTTAAATAAAACGAAGGCCAACAAATGCAGAAATCTGGTAATAAAAAACGATGGCTACTGGCAATTATAGTTGCGGGCATTGTCTTGTTTGTTGCCTCCATTGTTACGGCCTCGGAGTTGGAAGAACGAGATGAATTTTGTACCAGCTGCCACCGCACACCAGAAGTCACTTATTTTGACCGAGCGCATGAGGCAGCAACGAACCCAACAGCCACCGACCTCGCCAGCTTCCATTACACCGATAACAATCAATTCCGCTGCGTCGATTGCCATCGCGGTGACCAGAGTTTGGGGCAGCGAGCTGAGATTTTGTGGTTGGCAGCAAAGGATACGGCCGTTCACTTCTTAGGCACGCCCGACCAAACCATCGAAAAAGGCAGCCTCCCCGCCCCAAACCCGCACGCAGGCAGCTGGCAGGGACCAGAGCGTTACAGCCGCACGCCACACATTTTGAACGATGGCTGCCTGCACTGCCATCAGGATGCCCTGACGCTGGTTGGCTTTGAGAACCATTTCCACAACAAGCTGCCCCAGACCCAGCTTGCCTATGCCCAGACAGAACAGTTAAACTTCCCTGACGGCTGGCCCGGTGAAGCAGGCAGTCCGGCGCTGTTGGTGCCAGAAGAAACGGTGCTCACTTGCCTGGATTGTCATCGTGCCCATGTGCCAGGGTTGGAATTTGAATATTTCTTGAACGAAACGGCCGTTGTCCTGCCCGCCTGTGTACAATGTCATCTAGAAGCAGATGCGGGACCGGTGGATTTAAATTAGAGGCTGGAGGCTTGTCCTGAACGGAGTTGAAGGATTGGATATTTTGCGGATTCGACGCCATGTTTTTCTGATGATTGCTTTGCTACTTATGGCTGCTTGCGGGGAAAGTGCGCCGGAAGTAACACAGAGTGCTAACACGGCCGTTCCGCCAACCACCAATCCAGTTTCCTCGCCGACGTTGGCCAATCCAGTTGAGAATACGGCCGTATCGCCCACAGAACCATCACCAGCCAATCCCCTAACAGCAACAACTGCCGCCACAGCCACGGTGCCACCGACACCAACTGAACCGCTTCCCACGCCAGAAGCCACCGTCGAGGTGGCAGGGGCAACCGTGCCGCCTGGCTTCAGCTTCATCAAGTTTGCCGACCTTTACCGCCCCACCAGCCTGGCTTTCGACGCCGCTGGACGGCTCTACGTAACCTCGTTTGACGGCAGGGTGCATATTTTGAGCGATGAGGACGGCGACGGCCGTTCCGACAGCGACACCGTGTTTGCCAGCGGCTTCAGCACAGCATTAGGCATCACCCTGCGCCCCGGCACCAACGATGTGTACGTCTCCAGCAACGGCCAAATCACCCGGCTGCGCGATGAAGATGGCGACAACCAGGCCGATTTTCGTGAGGTGTTTGTGAATGGCCTGCCCACTGGCCTGCACCAAAACGACAATCTCAAATTTGGTAGTGATGGCTGGCTTTACATGGGTGTCGGCTCCACCTGCGACGCTTGCCTGGAGGTGGACGAACGCAGCGGCACCATCATGCGCTTTAACGTGGACACAGGCGAAAGCGAAATCATCGCCAGCGGCATGCGCAACCCATTTGACCTTGCCTTCCACCCCACCACAGGCGACCTGTTCGCCACCGACAACGGCCGTGATGATTTGGGGCTAGACAATCCGTTTGAAGAGCTAAACCACATCGTCATTGGCGGTGATTACGGTTGGCCCAACTGTTGGAATGATAGGGAAGGAACCAACTGTGCGGGAACTGAAACGGCCGTTGCCTTTTTTGAGCCTCATTCCTCCGCCAACGGCCTGGATTTTTACACAGGTAGCCAATTTCCTGCTGAGTACCAAAACGATGCCTTCGTCGCCATCTTCGGCACATACCTTACCGATGGCGTGGCCACCGGCATCGCTCGCGTCCAGCTCACCCCAGACGGCGGCAGCTATCAAAGCACCGTCAGCTGGTTTGCCCAATGGCCAGACGGCCGTCCCCTGCCGCTCATCATGGGGCCAGACGGCGCACTTTACGTGGGAGATTATATGAATGAGGTGATTTACCGGATTAGTTATGGGAATTGAGTAAAAAATGACAAGTTAAAAGTAAATAGTGGCAGCCATTCACTTTTACTTTGTATTAAAAGGAGACAAACATGCGCAAACTAATTTACATAATCAGTTCACTCTTGCTGCTGTTACTGGTGGTGGGATGCGGAGGTGGTGAAACAGAAACGGCCGTTCCCGACCAACCCGCCGCACCAGTCGAAACAGACACAGAGGTGCAAACCGTCGCCACCAAACCACAGCTCATCGAGTTTTATGCCCATTGGTGACCGACCTGCAATGCGATGCAGCCCATCGTGAATGGGCTAGAAGACACGTATGGCAGCGAGATCGAGTTTGTAAAAATCAACATTGATGATCCCAATTCGGCGGCGGCAAAACAGGAATACGGTTTCCGCTACCAGCCATATTTTGTGCTGGTTAATGCAGATGGGGAGGTGCTGGAATCATGGCCCGGCTACACCGACGCCCAACTTTTTGAAGACGCCTTTGCCACCGTTTTAGAGAACTAAAAAATCTACGGATTTCTCCCCACATCCTCTCTGTTCTCTGTGGCAAAAAATTAGCTACGCACGGCCGTTTCACACGCAGGCCACGGATCTTCCCCCGCCAGCAAAGCCGCCAGCGCCGGGCTATCAGCATAAATCCCCCAGTAGCGCGGCGGCAGCAGGGCCGCAATCTTCACCATGATCAGGTGGGTATAGGCTGTCAAATCAGCTCCCTTGGCCCGACGGCCAATTTCTGGCAAGGTGTAGGGCTGCCCAATCGTCAGCTTGGCTTTCGTGAAGCGCAGCCGCTTGAAATTGGCGAATATCTTGTCGTTATTTTCAAAACTTACGGGCAAAATAGGCACGTTGGCCCGGCTGGCCAAATACGCCGCGCCAACCTTGGCCTCATACATTTGGCCATTCTTGCTGCGGCTGCCCTCAGGAGCCAAACCAAAAACCACCCCCTCATCAATGGCCGCAAGCGCGTCCCGCAAACCCTGCCGGTCCACTTCGCCACGATTGATGTAGATGGCGCCCAGCCAGGCCATAATCGGCCCGTAGATAGGGTGATGGCGCCACTTTTCTCCGGCAAAAAAGCGCCATTCCACCAGCGGGAACCCAAGCAGCAATAGCGGCGTATCCGCCACACTGGTGTGATTAAGCGTAACAATGTATGGGCCACTGGCAGGGATATTTTCCCGGCCAACAACCTCTAAACGGGTAAGCAAAATAATACGGGTAATGTGCATGGCAGCACGAATAAGTCTATATCGAAACATGGGCAAATGATAATGGTTAATGGTTAATTGTAAATGGTTAATGTGCAGGTGCGACGCCTTGTGTCGCACCTATGGTTCTATTTTTTGGGCCTCGGCGTAGATTGTGTAAGTCACGGTTTCGCCGCCGGGTGGAGCGGCTTCCAGTTGAAACGGCCGTTCCTCACCCAAATCCAACTGCTCCGCCACCACCTCCTGCTGAAAGCCCGTTACGTTCCCTTGCGCATCATAAAAAGTAGCAACAAGCTGCACCTGATTGGCAGCTGTCTCGCCGCTATTCACAACTGTGCCGCTGAGCACAACGCTGTCGTCGTTAAGCGTTAGTTCCGGCTGCTGCACAGTGACATCCAGCGTGCGTGTCCCTAATTCCACCACGGCCTGCCCGCCCACCACAGCCACTGTCGGCTGCGCAAAGTCGCGCTGGGTAAAATCACTCGGCGGCTCATTGATAAGCACGCCAAACGGGCCGCGTTCTCCCGGCAAAATAATGGAAGTGGCCACCCAGGCGGTGACATTGCCAAGGATACGGCCGTCTGCGGCCAACAGGCCAATTTCTACCTGAATGTTTTCAACGGCCGTTTCCCCCTCATTGGTCACCTCGCCTAGCAGCCACAAGCTCCCCACCGGCGTCTGGTACGCCTGAATTTTGTTGACAGTCACGCGCAGCGGCACCGGCGTCCCCTGTACCGACAAAGCACTAGGCGTTGGCGGTGGGGGTAAAATCACCGGCTGACCAATCTGCAAATTCTCAGGCACGATGCCCGGATTCAGCGCCAAGATATCCTCCACTGTCGTGCCCCGCTGGATAGCAATACCCAGAATCGTATCGCCCGACTCAATCTGGTAAACCACGGAGGTGGCTGTGGGCGTCACGGTGGCTGTGGGCAACGGTGTGGGCGTGGTTTGGATGACGGCCGTCGTTGGTACAGCCCGCGTGGTAAAAGAGACACCAATTTGCGGCGTGGGGGTGAATACGGCCGTTTCCGTCGGCGTAGCAGTTTCCTCATTACCGGACCGGCAGGCGGCCAACAGCACAAAGCTTATTAAAATTAGAGGCAAAATTGTGGGAAACCCAACCCCCGCCCTAACCCTCCCCCTGGCAGGAGGTGGGAACTGGCCCCCTCCCCCTTTGAGGGAGAGGGCTGGGGTGAGGGTAAACACTAAAACCAAGAAATTTCCTAACAATTTATGCATCACAAAGCAAGGAGTATATAACCAAAGCGCCAAATAGCACGGTGAGCAGCGCGTTACCCATGAAAAATTTACAAACCCCATTCATTCGTGCGATTCGTCGCATTCGTGATTCGCTTTTAAGTTTTGTGGCAAACGGCCGTCTTTACCAGTAAAGTTAGTCCAATCAAAACAGCCTAGACGACATGAGCGCAAGAGCAACCCCATGAATGCAAATCAGCAGATTGCGCAGCTTGGCACAAATTGCGCTCAGATTTTTATCTGCGTTCATCAGTGTTCATCTGCGGCCCATTCCCAAAGGAGGAACCATGGCAACACAAAATCCCCATTTGTCCACCGACCAAAAGATCATAGGCGATGTGTACACCAGCACCGAGGTAATGGACAACCTCACCGTTTTATGCGACGAGTTTGGCTCCCGCTTTGGCGGCACCCTCGGCGAGGAGCAGGCGGCCGAATTTTTCAAGGCCAAAATGGAGGCTTACGGTCTGCAAAACGTCCATTTTGAAGAAGTGCCGTACGAAGGCTGGCGGCGCGGCACCGTCTCACTAGAAATTTTGGAGCCAATCCAGCGCACCATTCCTTGCATTTCCCTGCCCCATTCGCCGCCCGCCACACTGGAAGCTGAACTGATAGACCTGGACGAAGGCGCACCCGAAGATTTTGACGAGCGCGCCGAAGAAATAACCGGCAAGATTGTCCTGGCCACCAGCGAGATCAAACCCAAAGAGTCTAAACGATGGATTCATCGCAATGAGAAGTACGGCCGTTCCCTGCTGGCAGGTGCGTCTGGTTTCATTTTTGTCAATCATTACCCTGGCTACGGCCCAGCCACTGGTGGCATTGGCGAGGATGGTGCGGGGCTGATTCCGGCTGTTGGGGTGGCGTTGGAAGACGGCCGTTTCCTGCAGCGGCTCCTCAAAAAGCACGGCAGCGTCAAGCTACGCCTCACCAGCACAGACGTCGTGGAGCCTATGGTTTCCTGGAACGTCATCGGCGACCTGCCGGGAAACGGCAATTCTGATGAATTGGTAATGATGGGCTGCCATTACGACGGCCACGACATTTCGCAGGGGGCAGGCGATCCGGCCTCTGGTGCCGTCGCCGTTCTGGAAGCCGCCCGTGTTTTGGCCCAATACGCGCCCGATCTGCCCTGTACCGTCCGTTTTGCCCTGTGGGGTGTGGAAGAAATTGGCCTCATCGGCTCCACCCAGTACGCCGCAGCACACGCCGACGAG
>JBNKLQ010000081.1:0-21975 GCA_050292445.1 Promineifilaceae bacterium (SeqCode)
TTTAACGGTACTGAAGGCGAGTGCACTGGCGGCGAGAACGGCCGTAATCCCCACCGCCGCCGCCAACGAATGCACCACCGCACCCAGGGCAATCCCCAATACGGAAACGATGCCTGCCAATCGCCCCTGGTCAATCGCCCGGGCCACGATGTACAAAACCGCTGGACCTGGCACCACGATAAGCAGCCCTGCCGCCAGAATAAACGTAACCAAACGTGTCCACTCAAACATTTTATTACCCTCACCAAGCGAGGAGTGAACAGCCTCAGATGCGAACGGTTTTTTCCCGAGCCGCATCTGAGGCTGCTACCTCCTCATTCAAATGAATTTACACGGCTGCCACCAATGCCTGTTCCAAATCTTCCAAAATATCATCAATGTGTTCAATACCCACACACAGCCGGATACCGTCTGGTGTCACGCCTGCGGCAGCCAATTCCTCGTCGTTGAGCTGGCGGTGGGTGGTAGAAGCCGGATGGGCCGCCAGCGATTTGGCATCGCCGATGTTGACCAATCGCTTGAACAGCTTCAGCGAGTCGTAGAACTTGACACCTGCTTCAAAGCCACCTTTGATGCCAAATGTGAGCAGGGCCGAGGGACGGCCGTTTGTATACTTTTGCGCCAGTTCATAATACGGCGAGCTGGGCAATCCGGCAAAACTGACCCAGGCGACCGCGTCGTGGTCATTTAGGTAGTTTGCTACCGTTAAGGCATTTTCCGTGTGCCGCTCCATGCGCAAGGCCAACGTTTCAATCCCCTGCAAAATGAGGAAGGCGTTCAGCGGACTGATGGCTGAGCCGGTGTTACGTAGCGGCACGGTGCGGGCGCGACCAATGTAGGCTGCTGGCCCCAATGCCTCGGTGTACACCACGCCGTGGTAAGAAGGTTCGGGATTGTTTAGCATGGGGAAGCGTTCGGCGTGTTCGGCCCAGGGGAATTTGCCGGAATCGACGATGATGCCGCCTAAGGAGTTGCCGTGCCCGCCCATGTATTTGGTCAGCGAATGCACCACAATGTCTGCCCCGTAATCAATCGGACGAATAAGAATGGGGGTGGCGACGGTGTTATCCACAATGACGGGGACGCCGTGTTTGTGAGCCATCGTGGCAATGGCTTCCATATCCACGATGTTGCCTGCTGGGTTGCCGATGGTTTCGCAATAAACGGCTGAAGTTTTGTCATCGATCAATTTTTCCAGGCTGGCCGGACTGTCATCTGCGGCAAAGCGTACCTCGATGCCTTGCTTGGGCAGCATGTGGGCAAACAGGGTATAAGTGCCGCCATACAGCAGTGGCACAGAAACGATGTTGTTGCCCGCCTCGGCAATCGTCAGGATGGAGTAATTAACGGCGGCGCTCCCGGCGCTGACGGCCAAGGCAGCCACGCCGCCTTCTAGCTCTGCCACGCGCTTTTCCAGCACATCGGCCGTGGGGTTCATAATGCGAGTGTAGATGTTGCCCGGCACCGCCAGGTTGAACAGGTCCGCCCCGTGTTGAGCGTTGTCAAATTCGTAGGCGACGGTTTGGTAGATCGGCACCGCCACTGATTTGGTGGTGGGATCTGTCTCATACCCGCCGTGGATGCCAATGGTTGCTGCTTTCATAAGTGGTGTTTCTCCTTAATTTAGTTGTAGGAGTGGCAGTCCTGAATTTGACAGTTCACAATGACTTGAGTTCAGGACTGCCACTCCTTGGTGGAATAATTTAGCGCAGGCCAAGTGGGTTTTGTGGATCAATGCCGGGGACAAACAGCTGTTTCCTATCCAGCGCCGTCAACTGATACACCAGCCCCAGCCAGTTGTTAAACAATGCCTTGCCCGTGTCGCCCCAGGTGTTGTCCAGATGCCGGTCAATCGCCGCTTCGGGAAAGGGTGGGATGGGGGTGTTGGCTTCCTGGCTAGCCAATATGATGTCCTGGTATTCGTCGGCGACGGCTGCGGCCGCTGGTGGGAAGTAATTTTCCGGGTGGGGCGGATACGCCTTGATCTCGCCAGCGATAAAGCGCAATACCTCCCGCTTGTACTCTTTGAGCAAGCTGTTGTAATCATATTCGGGGTGTCCCTGAAAGTAGACCAGCCGAAACTGATCTGGGCTGACGGCCATATGTACACCGCCTTCTTCACTTTCCACCAGAATGGACAATCCGGCTGCTTCTAACTGGGCGCGAGTGATGGCGTTGTAGCGCGAATGCACCACGTCGAACCGGGTGTTGATATGGCGCAATAGCGGATGCCGTTTGCTGGTGATGCGGTGCGGGTAGACGCCCCATTTTTTGGCTGGTAAACGCTGCCGCTTGATGCCGTACAGCTGTTTTACCAACGCATGGGTAGCCAAACAGGAGCACAATACCGATGTCACGTTTTCCGTAGCCCAGGCGATGACGTCTTGCAAGGGTTGCCAGAACGGTTCCTGTTCCAGCGTGGGATTAGCCACGTTGGCCCCGGTGATGACCAGCGCATCTAGCCCTTCCTGCTTAAGTTGGGCGAAGGTCGCGTAATGTTCATCGATATACGCCTGTGTCTGGCCACTGCGTGGCAAGCCCGATATGGAGAAGGGGTAAACGTAAAATTGGGCAATCTGATTGGAGCTGCCTAGCAGACGCATAAATTGCTGCTCGGTTATAGTCAGGGCAGCATCGGGCATCATGTTGAGCAACCCGATGTGCAGTTCGCGAATGTCCTGGTGAAGGGCGTGATCCAGGGACAGGATTTCTTGCCCTTGCAGGCGTAATTGCTCAAAGGTGGGTAGTGCAGAATGAGCGACTAATGGCATATCTTGTTTCTTTTGTTTGGGGCCAGGGCGAGCGCCTGACTGTCGGGTTTAGGTGTTTGTGTTGGCTGAATACGGCCGTTGTCCAAAAGGACAATAGCCAAGCAACGATGAAGTTCACGGGAAGCGCGGGGGAAGTCGCTGCGCGTTGTAACTGGTTAACGCGCTAGCGGTACCAATCGGGTACACAACCGCCCCCGCTTGGTACAGATACAACAAGGCATGCCACACATCATGAGGTTATTTGGGGAATTATTTGGCATTCTAATCTGCATGTTTTCATCGCCTTGCCGTGTAAGATTTACAGCGGCTGATGTTAACAAACAGTCTATGATGCGTCAACGGGCAAAATCTGTTTTCTTAGGAGTTGTGCTCAGACTTTGGGGATTTAAGCGGTAGTTTGACCGTGAAAATTGTGCCCCCTGCGGGATTATCTGACAATGTGATCGTTCCGGCGATTGGTTCTAGCAGCTGTTTGACGACATACAGACCCAATCCCAACCCGCTGTTGGCTTCGACATTGCTGCCCCGATAAAAAGGCTCCCAAACTTTATCCTTTTCAGATTCAGGGATGCCAATGCCTTGATCCGCTACGATTAGTTTGAGGTTGCTATCTAAAACAATGCGTAGGTTTACGGGCAGCTGGGGTGGAGAATATTTAAGGGCATTGGTTAACAGATTTAAGACAATTTGCTTGAGCAGATAATAATCTTGGACCAATGGTTTTGTTTTGTCTCCATTGACATCAATGATTAGATTGGGCGGAACGGCCGTTTCTTGCCTGAGTTCGCTGGTGAGCCGCTGACACAATTGGCCAAACTGGATCATCTCTTCCCGAGGACGAACGGGCCTACTTTGCGTACTTTCTACTAATGAAATGCCCTGGAGTAAATCTGTCAGGTAAATAATAGATTGGCGCATGCGAAGGTACTGTTCCTGGCGCTTACTATCGGAGAGGCGATCATAATATTTTTCTAGCAGGCTGGTTGAATTATTGATCACCGTAAGTGGCGTACGAAATTCATGGGAGATGGTGGTGATCATTTTGGAGCGAAATTTATTGAGTTCCTCTTCACGTTGGAGGGCAAAAGCCACTTCGCTGGCCAACTGTTGCTCGCGGGTTAAAGAGTCCTCTAATTCGGCCGTTCTTTGTCCTAATTGAATGGCAGCCTCGCGTTTTTTTTCTGTGGCTCTTTCAAACTCTCGCAAAAGGATAATGATTGCAGCGATCACGACGGCATTTGTCATGACAAATACCAGGCTAAACACAATAATATTTTCCACAGAGGGAATAGGGCTTTCCATAGCAGAGGCGGTAATGACAATGCGCCCAATAGAAATTTGCCAGGCGAGGGTGATAAAGGTGGCCATGCTTAGCAAAAGGGCAAAAACTCCGGCTCGCCAACCCAGGAAAAGTGCAGCCAAAATTGAAAAGGCAGAAAAGAAAAGACGCCAATCTTCTGCGACGCCAAAAAAGGATAAATCGATTATCCCCAATGCATAAAGGATGCCTAAAAAGGTGACGGCGCGACCGGTGAAATTAATTTGGTGCAGATGGCTAATGGTGCCGATAGCGATCATCCCGGTGAGATAAACCAACACCATTTCCCATCGCTGCCGCTGCAGCAACTCACCCATAAAGGCAAGAATGATGATGATGCCAATTAATGAACTCAGGCGCAGTATCACAGTTAAGATGCGATCACGCTCTTGCATGAGTATCACATTCAGGTCTGGATCCTGGCCTACATATTTAGGTTTTGAGGGCAGGAAATAGTTTTTGGCAACTTTCCAGACTAGATGAATGTTTTTCCCAATACGGCTATGTCGGTTAAAGGATTTCATAATGAACACATAGATGAGATATTTTTACGGCCGTTTCAAAGTCTTACTTGCTGTTAAAATGGCGTAAGAACTTCTAATTGCTGGTTGACTCGTCTAAAGGGATCGTTATGATACGAATAGGTAGGTCATATGTCGATAAAGATTCTGGTATTACATGGACCAAATTTAAACTTACTTGGCAGTCGTGAGCCAGAAGTTTACGGCCGTTTAACACTCATAGATATTAATAACCACTTGTCCGAACAGGCTGAAGCCGCTTCAGCCTCGGTTCAATGTTTCCAGTCGAATCATGAAGGGGCTCTGATTGATGCCATTCATGAAGCCCAATCTTGGGCCGACGGCATTCTCATTAACCCAGGTGCTTTTACCCATTATAGCTATGCACTACGTGATGCCATAGCCGCCGTGAACTTGCCCACGGTGGAAGTTCATCTTTCAAACATTCATGCTCGGGAAACTTTCCGGCAAAAATCTGTGATAGCGGCTGTTTGTGAAGGTCAAATTTCGGGGTTTGGCTGGCGCAGCTACTTATTGGGTTTACAAGCCCTTCTCGCTAAAATAGAAGAAAAAAGAGCCTAGACCGCAATCAATTATCGTGGGAACGAAAACAATGATGGCCTAAGCTCTTTCCTCGTTATGGGTAGGTACTGATCAAGGCAGCAATGCGGCGGCAATGTAGACGGCGATGCGGCAATGATGTTGGTGCAATGCTAGTATGCTGATGGCTCCAGTGCGAGTAAATTGTTAGCTGCGATGCGGTTGCGATGTGTTGATGTTGTTGCTACGATGTTTGTCAGGCCCTACCCAGTCAAGGTTTTTGCAAACCTTGTCCCCCTTTATAGCGAAGCAACATTACAAAATAAATTACAATCAGATTCCAAAGGTTTTGTTTTTGCTGCCAAATAGGCGCAAGCAGTCTATAATGGTAATCTGTTTGAAGCATTTGGTACCAAAAGGACAAATCTATGAAAACACAACTTCGCTTAGCACTTTATTTTGCTTTTTGTCTATTGCTTTTGCCGCTTACCGTTTCTGCTGCGCCGCTGATGGAAGCAGAATCGGTCAACCTCCCTGGCTGGCTTGGGGCTTTGCTAACGGTATTGGCTTTATTGATGCCCATTTTCTTCCGTTTGTGGCTTAAGCAGCAAAAATAATATCTTGACATGGCAAAACGGCCGTGTTACCATCCCACCCAACTTAAAAAACAAAGACGTTGAACCGAAAGAGTACGCAGCATAGCGGGTTTTAGAGAGTGGGTCCACCTGTTCCGCCGGACAAAAATGAACGGAACAGTTGAGCTGAAAGACACACAACAGCGCCGCTGCCGAATGGATCGGGGAGTTGCTTGGGCAAAAGCTGGCTTTGATTAGTGAGTAGCCTAAGTCGGAAGTGCCACCGTTATCAGGGCATAGATCTACTTAATAATTAATTGTGGATTGTGAATAATTAATTGTTAATGGGTTGAAATAAGTGGAGCTGGCTAACACACAACGCGCTATCACAGGCGCGTTTTTTGTTTCAGCTTAAACCGGGTGGCACCGCGAGAGTAAAGTTTTTAAACGCTCTCGTCCCAGTGGCGAATTTTTTCGCTGGGACGAGAGCGTTTTTGTTTTTAGGATTAGCCACAGAGGGTACAGAGTTTTCAGAGGTTTTCTCTATTATTCTCTGTGACCTCTGTGGCTCAAAAAGGAGTGGAAAATGAACGATACAACGAAATACATTTTGGACGAGAGCAAGCTGCCAAAGGCCTGGTACAACATCAATGCTGATATGCCCGTATCACCAGAACCTGTGCTGCATCCGCAAACATTGGAGCCGGTGACGCCAGACTTCTTGAGCGTGCTGTTTCCCATGAGCCTGATCATGCAGGAGATGAGCCCGGAAGCCCAGATTGAGATTCCAGAACCGGTGCGTGAGGTATACAAGCTTTGGCGACCCACCCCCATGTTCCGCGCCCGTCGGTTGGAAAAGGCACTGGATACGCCAGCTCACATCTACTACAAATATGAGGGCGTTAGTCCCGTAGGATCGCACAAACCAAATACGGCCGTTGCCCAGGCATTCTACAACAAGGAAGCAGGCACCAAAGCACTCACCACCGAAACTGGAGCGGGCCAATGGGGATCGGCCCTGGCGATGGCCTGTAACTTCTTTGGCCTGGATTTGGAAGTGTACATGGTAAAAGTGTCGTACAACCAGAAGCCGTACCGGCGCATGGTGATTGAAAATTATGGGGCTGAAGTGTATGCCAGCCCGACGGACCGTACACAGTACGGCCGTTCCGTTTTAGCCGAGCATCCCGATTCCCCCGGTTCCCTGGGGATCGCCATTTCCGAAGCGGTTGAAGTGGCAGCTACCTCTGGCGGGACCAAAAAGTACAGCCTCGGTTCTGTGCTCAACCATGTGCTGATGCACCAAACCGTCATTGGTGAAGAAACGCTGCTGCAAATGGAAATGGCGGGCGAATATCCGGACGTTATCGTTGCCTGTACTGGCGGTGGGTCCAACTTTGGTGGTTTTGCCTTCCCGTTTGTTCGTGAGAATCTACGCCACGGCAAAAACACGACAATCATTGCTGCCGAACCAGCTGCCTCACCCAGCCTCACGCGTGGCACCTACGCCTTCGATTACGGCGACACGGCCAAGATGGCTCCCGTCGTGAAAATGCACACGCTAGGACACGGATTTGTGCCGCCAACGATTCATGCAGGTGGTTTGCGTTATCATGGCATGTCCCCGCAGGTTAGCGCCCTGGTCAACAATGGCGACATCCAGGCCCAGGCTGTGCCGCAGCTGGAAACGTTCCAGGCAGCTATGGCCTTCACTCGCGCCGAGGGCATCATCCCCGCGCCAGAATCTACCCATGCCATCGCTGTGGCTCTGCGCGAAGCGATGAAGTGCAAGGAAAGCGGCGAGAAGAAGGTAATTGCCTTCAATCTGAGCGGCCATGGCCACTTCGACATGGCGGCGTACGATGCGTACCACAAGGGCCAGCTGGAAGATTATGAATATCCGGCCGATGCCATTGCTGAAGCGATGTCCGAATTGCCGCAAGTGGGCGGTTAACAGTGAAAAGTGAGAAGTGGCAGGTTGCAAGTAAGCTATGTGACCTGCCACCTGCCACCTCTCACCCACCTGCCAACAGCGGCAGAATGAGAAAAATTTATGAATAACCAAGTTTACACACCGCCATTAGAACAGTTTCGTGAGTTGGCGGCGGGGCCAGCCAATTTGATACCGGTGTATCGGGAGTTTGCTGCTGATTTGGAGACGCCGGTTTCAGTGTATCTCAAGCTAATGGATGAGCTGGGGCCATCGTTTTTGCTGGAGTCGGTGGAAGGTGGCGAGCAGGTGGGGCGGTACTCGTTTGTGGGCGTGGCTCCGCGTGGATCGATTGCTTTAAACGGCCGTACCATCACCACCACCCTTGGCGAACAAGAAACTAGCCGGGAGCTGAACGACGGCGAAGATGTATTGCACGTCCTCAAAGCGGAGCTGGGCCAGTTTGTCCACGCCGACCTGCCGGGCTTGCCCCGCTTTAACGGCGGCGCGGTAGGCTACCTAGGGTACGATGTGGTGCGCTATTTTGAAAAATTGCCAGAAACGGCCGAATCCATCCTCGACATTCCCGACGCCATCTTTTTGCTGGCCGATACGTTGGTGGTGTTCGACCATGCCCGCCACCGGCTGCTCATTTTGGCCAACACCCATGTGAATGGCGATGTGGAAGCGGCGTATGTGGAAGCCATCCAGCGGATTGAACGGGTGAGCGAACGGTTGTTACGGCCGTTGCCCGCCATTCCCCGCCGCCGTTGGCGCAGCGACAACAAAAATTTGGCTGATACCCTGCACAGCAACATGCCGCAAAGCCGTTACGAAGAGATGGTGCGCCAGGCCAAAGAACACATCGCTGCGGGCGACATCTTCCAGGTAGTGCTGAGTCAACGCTTTAGCCGCCAGACCAGCGCCCATCCCTTTGCCATTTATCGCGCTTTGCGTATGTTGAATCCGTCCCCCTACATGTTCTACTTTGACTTTGGGCCGGAGATGCAGGTCATTGGTGCCTCGCCGGAGATGCACGTGCGTTTGGAAGATGGCATCGCCAGCGTGCGTCCCATTGCCGGGACACGACCGCGTGGCGTTACGCTAGCCGAGGATGACGCCCTGGCTGAAGAGTTACTGGCTGATCCCAAAGAGCGCGCCGAGCATGTGATGCTCATTGACTTGGGGCGTAATGACATCGGCCGCGTCAGCGAATATGGCACGGTGAACGTGCGCGACTTGATGGTTGTGGAGCGCTACAGTCATGTGATGCACATCGTTAGCCATGTGGAAGGTCAGCTGCGTGAGGGCATGGATGCCTACGATCTGATGCGGGCTACCTTTCCCGCAGGCACCGTCAGCGGTGCGCCCAAGGTGCGGGCGATGGAAATCATCGAGGAGCTGGAAGGCGAGCGACGCGGGCTGTACGCTGGGGCTGCTGGCTACGTCAGTTACGATGGCAGCATGGACACCTGCATTGCGATCCGCACCATGCTGATGCAGGATGACCAGATTCACGTGCAGGCGGGTGCAGGCATCGTTGCCGACAGCGATCCGGCCACGGAGCATCAGGAATCGGTGAACAAGGCCAAAGCCCTTTTTGTTGCGGTAGACCGCGCTGAGGATGGGTTGCTGTAAAAGACAAAGCGCCACAGGATATCTGTGGTTATTTACGATCAAGTTTAGAGGGATTCCGGCTGACAGGAGTCAGCAAAGGACCTCGGAATGACACTTGAGGGTTGCTTTGAAGAAGCAAGGCTCAACAAAAAACCTGAAATTGTCATTTCGAGCCGCTTTTGGCGAGAAATCCCTCTAAAGAATTTCCTTTAGATCCTTTTCAAAAAGAGGAATTTTCTTCAAGAAGGGTGAGGTTTTGATTATGAGTAAAAAACGAGTATTTAGCGGCATTCAACCATCGGGCAATATTCACCTGGGCAACTACTTGGGCGCGGTGAAGCAGTGGGTTGAGGGGCAGGATGAAAAGGAAAATTTTATCTGCGTGGTTGATTTGCACAGTTTGACCGTGCCGCAAGACCCGGTGGAACTGCGCTTCCAGACCCGCTCTTTGGCGGCTGTGCTGTTGGCTTCGGGCATTGATCCCGATAAAACGACCCTGTTTATCCAAAGCCACGTCACTGCCCACGCGGAAGGCTGTTGGCTGCTAAACTGCGTCACGCCGCTGGGTTGGCTGCAACGTATGACCCAGTTCAAGGACAAATCGGCCAAGCAGGAAAGCGTGGGCATGGGTCTGCTGGATTATCCAGTGCTGCAAGCGGCCGACATTATGTTGTACGATGCGCATGAAGTGCCGGTGGGTGAAGACCAGAAGCAGCATGTGGAGCTTTGCCGGGACATCGGTCAGCGGTTCAACCACATTTACGAAGAGGAATTTTTCATTATTCCTGAGCCGAAGATTCCCCAAGACGGGGCGCGGCTGATGGGGCTGGATGACCCGACCGTGAAGATGTCTAAAAGCCTAGCCTACACGCGCGGTCATGCCGTTCGCCTGCTGGATGAGCCAAAAGAGATCCTGCGCTCCTTCAAGAAGGCCGTGACGGATTCCGGGCGGGAGATTCGCTTCTCCGACGATCCAGAAAAGGCGGGCGTGAACAATTTGCTGGGCATCTACAAAGCAGTGACGGGCAAAGCCAACGACGAGGTAGAAGCAGATTTTACCAACGCCCGTGGCTACGGTGACTTGAAAGTTGGCGTGGCCGAAGTTGTCATTGAGTTCTTGGCACCGATGCAGGCCCGTTACAAAGCGCTGATGGACGATCCGGCGGAGTTAGATCGCATTTTGGCAAAAGGGGCGGAACAGGCTGCGGCCGTTTCCATGCCCAAACTGCGCCAGATGAAGGAAATTATGGGACTGGTTCTGCCGGTTTCCAGTGATCAGTAGGTCAGTAGGTCAGTAATCAGTATTGGGTATTCAGTGAGGAATGAGCATTCTCATATGTGAACTGTTTTTGTCTGAACGGATCTGAGGATGCCTAGGTGAACATGGGCAAATGGCATAGGTTTCTTCTAGCTTTTCTATTCGTTATTGGCTTGTCGGCTTGTGGCGCATTGGGGCCAAGAACTTTCAATGCAGATGCCTCCGAAGCATCTCCGTTTTCTTTTGAGTATCCGCTTGGCTGGGAAGTTTTATACGACAATAAATCAACCTGGGCTTTTCAAAATGTTAAAGACATTGAGATCAAGGATGGTACCTTGCGGGGCTTCTTTCTTGGTACTGTTGGTGTGGGTGTTGGAATTTTAACGCCAGAAATGCTCATAAAAGAGTATGGCACAACTGAGAATACACCAGTAGAGATAATGGATTTGAAGTACCAGGAATCTGTTGATATGTGGCAAGCCTATCAAAATAGTGATCAAGAAGAGTTTAATGAGCAAACTGGCATGGTAAGCTTAACTGAACGTCCGCCTGTTTTAGTACCTGATGTTTATGAGGGTCCCACAACTGTTCAAATTTGTGACAAGGAAATTGTTGTGATGAAAGTACAAGACTACAGTACGTTTGTGCAGTTTGCTCCTTATTTGGAAGAGATGGTGGGGTGTTACCGTCATTGATGACCAAGTCATTCAGATTGTTGCCCTGGCAGATCGAGCCGATGAAAACAAGTTTGAAGAGATTTTTGAATCGATTGTTTGCAGTTTGGAAGTTCACGAGAGTGAGTGAATTGAGGAAAAGTTATGATCATTGTGATTGATAATTACGATTCGTTTACATATAACCTGGTGCAGTATCTGGGCGAGCTGGGGCAGGAAATTCAGGTGTTCCGCAATGACCAGGTGACGCTGGAGGAGATTCGGGCGCTGAACCCGGACCACATCGTCATCAGCCCAGGGCCGGGTACCCCTGATGATGGGGGCATTTCGCTGGATGTTTTACGCGAGTTTGGGCCGACGACGCCGATCTTCGGGGTTTGTTTAGGGCATCAGTGCATTGGCCAGGCGTACGGGGGCAAGGTGACGGGTGCACCGCGCTTAATGCATGGTAAGGTTTCGGCCGTTTACCACAACAGCGGCGGCATCTTCTCCGGCGTGCCCAGCCCGTTTAACGCCACGCGCTATCATTCGCTCATTGTGGAGGAGCCAATTCCCGATGAATTGGAAGTGACGGCGTTTACCAGCCAGGGCGAGGTGATGGGGGTGCGGCACAAAAAATACCCGACTGTTGGCGTGCAGTTCCACCCGGAAAGCATCCTCACGGAGCACGGCAAGCGGATTTTGCAGAATTTTCTCGATGGACGCTAAGAATTGACGGCCGTTTCCACCACAAAATTGACGATTTACACATACCGCTTTACGATTGACCGCTTTAAAGACTTTTAAAGTAGATATGTCGCATAGCGATTGTTGTGCGCCTGTAAATTGACAATTGGAAGGAACACACATGACCATCACTCACGGCTTTGAGCTGCTGAAAGAAGAAGAAATTGAAGAGCGGAACGTAATGGCCCGCCTGTATCGCCATGTAAAAAGCGGTGCGGAGCTGCTTTCCTTAGAAAATGATGATGAAAATAAATCGTTCGGCATTGCTTTTCGCACGCCGCCGGAAGATTCTACCGGGTTGCCCCACATTATGGAGCACTCGGTACTGGGCGGTTCCAAAAAGTATCCGTTGAAGGAACCCTTTGTGGAGCTGGTGAAGGGGTCGATGAAAACGTTTTTGAATGCGTTTACGTCGGCTGATATGACAGCGTATCCGGTGGCCAGCACCAATGCTCAGGATTTTTATAATTTAGTGGATGTTTATCTGGATGCGGTGCTGAACCCGCTGATTACGCCAAATCATTTGGCGCAGGAAGGCTGGCATCTGGAACTCGAATCCGTAGATGCGCCGTTAACCTACAAGGGCATTGTCTTTAACGAAATGAAGGGAGCGTACTCGTCACCGGAAGGGGTGCTGTATCGCCAGATTAAACAGGCGATGTTTCCCGATAACGCCTACCGATACGACTCAGGTGGCGACCCAGAAGTGATGCCAAACCTGACGTATGAGCAGTTCCGTAGCTTCCATGAGACGTATTACCATCCGGCGAATTCGCGGATTGTATTTTATGGAGATGATGATCCAGAGCAGCGGTTGAAGTTGGCGGATAGTTATCTGCGGGAGTTTGATAAGGTTGATGTGGATACGGCCGTTCCCCTCCACGCCCCCTTTGAAAAACCGCAACGCTTCACCTTTCCGTACTCCGTTGAAGCCGACGGCGACAACAGCCAAAAACATTTCGTCACCGTCAATTGGGTACTGCCGCCTGCTGATGACGATATGGAATTGCAGCGTGCCTTGAACATTCTGTCCATGACCCTGTTGGGTACAGCCGGGTCGCCACTGCGCAAAACCCTGGTCGATTCCGGCCTGGGAGATGACGTGATTGGCGGCGGATTCTCTAGCCGGATGCGGCAAGGCACCTTCTCTGTTGGCCTGAAAGGGGTGAAGGCAGAAAGTATAGAGGCCGTCGAGCGATTGGTTTTAGGCACGCTGGCTAAGCTGGCGGATGAAGGATTTGAACCGGACGCGGTGGATGCGGCCGTTAACACTATTGAGTTTAGCCTGCGAGAAAACAACACCGGTTCTTTCCCCCGTGGCCTGAGTTTGGCTTTTGGCGCGTTTTTCAATTGGCTTCATGATTTAGATCCGCTGCTGCCATTGAAGTTTGAAGCACCGTTAACGGCCGTTAAAGAAACCATCAACAAAGACCCCATGTACCTACCCAGCCTGATCCGTACCTACTTGCTGGAAAACAATCATCGCAGCACCGTGATTTTAGAGCCAGACCCCACCTTACAGCAGCGACAGGAAACGGCCGAAAAAGAAAAGCTGGCTGCCATCAAAGCCCGCCTCAACGAGGCCCAGCTCAACGACATCATACGCCAAACCCACGAGCTAAAAGCATTGCAAGAAAAACCTGACTCACCAGAAACGGTGGCTATGCTGCCCCGCCTGACCCTGGATGATTTGGACAAAGAAAACAAGCCAATCCCTACCGAGCGAGCAGAAGCGGCTGGCGTAGAGGTGCTGTACCATGATCTGTTCACCAATGGCATTGTCTATTTGGAACTGGGGATGAATTTGCACACGCTGCCTGCTGATTTGCTGCCGTACGTGAAGCTTTTCGGTCGGGCGCTGGTGGAAATCGGTACCGAAACCGAAGATTTTGTGCAGCTTCAGCAGCGCATTGGGCGCAAGACGGGCGGCATTTATCCGACGACCTTCCTTTCTGCCAAGCGCGATGAAGCGGAGGCTGCTGCCTGGCTTTTTTTGCGAGGCAAGTCCACTTTGGACCAGGCGCAGGAGATGCTGGACATCATGCGTGACGTGCTGCTGACGGTGTCGCTGGACAACCAGGAGCGGTTCCGCCAGATGGTGCTGCGCGCCAAAGCCAGTCTGGAATCTGGCCTGATTCCCAGTGGGCATTCCGTGGTCAACCGCCGCCTGCGCAGCTATTTTACAGAATCCTCCTGGGTTTCTGAGCAGGTCAACGGTATTGACTATCTGTTTTTCCTGCGACGGTTAGCCGAGCAGGTGGAGAGCGATTGGCCCTCGGTATTGGCGAAGTTAGAGGCGTTGCGCGCCATTTTGGTCAGCCGTCAGAATATGCTGGCCAATGTGACGCTGGATGCGGGTAGCTGGCGCGCATTTCAGCCGCAGTTGGCCCATTTGCTAGCGCAGATGCCGGATGTGCCGGTGGAAAAGAAGGTGTGGGATTGGAGACGGCCGTTTCAAAACGAAGGCCTCACCATTCCAACTCAGGTCAATTACGTGGCCAAAGGCGGCAATCTGTATGATTTGGGCTATCAGGAACATGGCTCTGTGGCCGCCATCGTCAACTATCTGCGCACCACCTACTTGTGGGAAAAAGTGCGCGTCCAGGGTGGAGCCTACGGCGGCATGATCAGCTTTAGCAACACTACTGGTGTGCTCACCTACCTTTCGTACCGGGACCCTAACCTGCTGCAAACGATTGAGGTGTACGATAATGTAGCCAGCTTCTTACAGCATGGCCTATCACACGATGATCTGACCAAAAGCATTATTGGGGCGATTAGTGCCATGGACAGCTACAAGCTGCCAGATGCCAAAGGGTACACGGCGCTGAACCGCATCCTGGTCAATAGCAGCGATGACTATCGCCAGCAAATCCGTGATGAGATTCTAGGTACCAGTCAGGCCGACTTCGTCCGTTTTAGCGAGGCGGTCGCTGCGTTAAAAAATTCGCAACAGGCCATCGTTACGGTACTTGGCTCGGCTGAAGCAATTACCCAAGCCAATGAAGTGAAGCCAGGTGATTGGCTAATGGTGACCAAGGTTTTATAGAAAGACTTGGCTGATTTGTAGAACTAAAAATGGGGAGAAAAATAATGAAACGTTTGTATTGGTTAAGTTTAACATTGATTGTTTTGCTGATGGCGTGCGCGGGTCCGGCTGCGGTAGAGCCAGCAGTGGCACCTGATGCAGTTGAAGAAACGGCCGTTTCCACCACAGTTGACAACGACACGGTTGCTTACACGGATGAGGAAGCTGGTTTTTCGATTGCTTTGCCCGCTGGCTGGACCACTGTGGACGCTTCGATTGAGGCGTTTGCGCAAATGCGTAGCGAAGCCGGGCAAAACGGTGCTTTATCTTCTTTGACTGATGATTATGTACAGGCGCTGCTGGACAGCGGTTTGCAGCTGTATGCACTAAGTGAGGCCACCACTGCACTAAATAGTGACCTGCCTGTTTCCATCAAAATTATTCGCCGTGCTGCGCCTGTCACCATGAGCCTGGACGAATATGTTACTGACACGGCCACCCAGCTAGAAGATATTTTGGAGTTGACTTCGGCTCTGGAACAAGCCCCCATGTTGCTGGGCAATGATGAAGCAATACAGCTGCGTTACAGTATGCAAATGCCAACGGCTGTGGACACTAAAACAGAGGTGCACAACACGCAGTATTACCTGATACACGGCAGTGATTTGTACATCATCACGTTGGAGATGGGTCAGGATTTGGTTGATGATTATTTAGCGGCGGGCGAAACGGCCGTTGAAACCTTTACTATTTCAGGTGGATGAGTTAATGAAGAAACTTCTACTTTTTACAGTGTTTGCTTTGTTTTTATTGACAGCCTGTGGGTCATCGCTTTCTGATGAAGAGGTGGCCGCAACGGCCGTTGCCGCCCTAAGCGCCACGCAAACGGCCGCACCCACCGCCACGCCGCTGCCACCAACCGAAACACCGACACCAGAGCCAACAGCGACTTATACGCCAACGCCAGAACCAACGGAAACGCCACTGCCCACCGACACCCCCACGCCGACGGAGACCCCGGAGCCAACAGCCACCGCAGAACCAGAATCCAGCCTTGTACGAACCCAGTTGGACTCTGGCGAGATTCTGTACACCAACAGCGAGGCTGGTTTTTCCATCGAGTTACCATCTGAATGGTTTGTAATTGATTTGTCGGGGGATGATTTTTCCCAGATGGTAGAACTGGTTGTCGGTCAGAACGAATCCATGTCCTTTTTGTCTGAAGATTATTTCCAATCGCTTGCCAGCAGCGGGATGAAGTTTTATGCGGTTCAAGGAGATGCGGAATCTTTGAGCAATCCTGTTCCGATTAGTATCAATATTCTGCGCCAGGAAACTGATTTTGGTCTAAATTTGGAAGAATTTGTGGCGCTCAATGTGGGTCAGTTTGAATCAATTTTTGATCTCACTTCGGAAATTGAGCAGACACCCCTCATGTTGGGGAATGATGAAAGTATTCGGCTTAGCTATACGATGAATTTGGTAACGGCCGTTGGTATTGAAACGGAAGTGCTCAATACCCAGTATCTCATCATTTCTGGCGGAAAAATTTATGTTGTGACGGTGGGAATGGGTATAGAGTTGGCTGGTGAATATCTGGAACCGGCGCGGGCAATTGCAGAAACTTTCCAGCTCGTATCAGATGATTAGGTCTGATTATTTGTTTGAGGAGATGAAGTATGGAGATTAAAGAAGCGATTGGGCTGGTGATAAACGGCCGTAACCTAACCTTACAACAAGCCGAAGCCGTTATGGACAGCATCATGAGCGGCGGTGCCACCGATGCCCAAATTGGCAGCTACCTCACCGCCCTACGCATGAAGGGCGAAACCGTGGCCGAGATTGCGGGCAGCGCCAAGTCAATGCGTAGTCACGTCGTCTCTGTGGACATTCCCGCGCTGGAAAGCGGTGAAATGGTGGTCGATACCTGCGGCACCGGTGGCGATGGCAAGCATACGTTTAATGTTTCTACAACGGCCGCTTTTGTGGTGGCCGGTCATGGGGTGAAAGTGGCCAAACATGGCAACCGCGCCGCCAGCAGCAAATCCGGGTCGGCCGATGTACTCATGGCTCTGGGCGGCAATCTGGACCTCAATGCTGAGCAGGTGGCCGAATGCATCATCGAGGTGGGTATTGGCTTTTTGTACGCCGTCAACCACCATCCCGCCATGCGTTTTGCCATTGGCCCGCGCCGCGAAATGGGACAGCGCACCATTTTTAACGTGCTGGGACCGCTGACCAATCCGGCTGGAGCCACCCACCAGCTCATCGGCGTCTACGATCCGGCGCTGACGGAGCCGCTGGCGCAGGTGCTGGGCGAACTGGGCAGCAAAGCTGCCTTTGTGGTCCACGGGGCCGACGGGCTGGATGAACTCTCTACGACCGGCGTGAACCGCCTCAGCCATTGGCACGAGGGCAGCGTCACCACGCGTGAACTGGATCCGCTGGAATTGGATATGCCGCGCGCCACCCTGGATGATTTTGTGGGTGGCACGCCGGAGGAAAATGCCCAAATTACGCATGACATCCTCAGCGGCAAAGACAAAGGGCCACGCCGCGAAATCGTCCTGTTAAATGCGGCGGCAGCCCTGAGCGTTGAATGCAACGACTGGCATGCTGGCCTTGCCGAAGCGCGAGAATCCATCGACAGTGGTGCCGCGCTGGATACGCTCAACCGCTGGATTGAAAAAACAAACAGTTTCAATTAAGTAAAAAGCGAGTAGCCTTACTGGTGCAAAAAATCATCTTCATTTCGTTAGGATTTTTGCTGCTGCTCATTTTAGGCGTTTACCTTTACCCTACACCCAGCCAATCGTTTGCTGAGGTGTATGCGCAGGTGGATGAGGCAACGGCCGTTTCCTTGCAAACCTTCCGCCAAGATCATGTGCCCCAACCGCTGGAAGTGGACGGAAAAACCTGGGAATATACTGTTTTTGGCGAAGGGGAGACGGTTTTGTTCCTGCATGGCATGACGGGAGCTTACGACATCTGGTGGCAGGTGATGGAAAATCTGGCGGCCGATTACCAGGTGATGTCGGTCACGTATCCGCCAGTTGACAGTTTAGCGGGGATGGCTGAGGGGGTAACGGCCGTTCTCGATGCCGAACAAATCGAACGTGTTCATCTGGTGGGCAGTTCTTTGGGCGGTTACTTTAGCCAATATTTGGTGGCAACGTATCCTGAGCGGGTGGAAACGGCCGTTTTTGCCAACACCTTTCCACCGAACGACATCATTGCCGAAGAAAATAAAACCCTGGGCGGGCTGCTGCCCATCATTCCCGAATGGGCTGTGATGGGTGTGCTCAAAGGCAGCGCGGAGGATTCCCTCTATCCAGCGGCGGGCAATTCTGAACTGGTGCGGGCGTATGTGCTGGAGCAGGCATTCGGTCGTATGAGCAAAGCGCAATTCCTGGCGCGTTACCATGCCGTCATTGACCCCTTCGAGCCAGCAGACTTAGCCGTCTTGGGTACACCTGCTATGATTATTGAAGCAGACAATGATCCGCTGGTGGCTGAGCCATTGCGCGAGATGCTGAAAGCAACTTACCCGGAAGCGGCCGTTCACACGCTGCATGCCGTGGGCCATTTCCCGTACTTAAACGAGCCAGAGATGTATACACAGTTGTTAACCAACTTTTGGATGAATGAGGAGTAGCGTCATTGCTGCTCACGAGGTTTAAAGAAATGAGTGTAACTAATTTAGCCAAGCGTCGCGGCACTATCCTCGACGAAATTATGACGTTTCATCGAGAAAATTTGCCAAAAATTATGCGCGAAGTGCCGCTGGCCGACTTGCGTGCCCTATCCAGCGTCGCCCCGCCAACGCTGGACTTTTATGCTGCGCTAAAAAGGCCGGGCGTGTCGCTTATTGCTGAGTGCAAAAAGGCGTCGCCCAGCAAAGGGCTGATGGTGCCGCATTACGATGCGACGGAATTGGCAAAAACATATACCAAAGCCGGGGCCAGCGCCATTTCTGTCCTTACAGACGGCCGTCACTTCCAGGGTTCTTTAGCTGACTTGCGAGACGTGAAGGAGGCAGTGGGCAAGAAAAAGGTGCCAGTGCTGCGCAAAGATTTTATCTTTCATCCTTATCAGGTGTATGAATCGCGCGTTGCCGGGGCGGATGCGCTGTTGCTCATCGCCTCAGTTCTGAGCGACAGTGACCTCAAAGATCTGTTAGCGCTTACCCACCGCCTGGAAATGAATGCGCTTATTGAAGTACATACGGAAGAGGAACTGGCCCGAGTGCTGCCGCTACAGCCGCGCATTGTGGGTGTCAACAACCGCAATCTGCAAACGTTCGAGGTGGATTTTGCCAACACCGCCCGGTTGCGCCAGCAAATCCCAGCAGAGGTGGTAGCCGTAGGGGAGAGTGGCTTAAAAAACGCTTCAGATGTACGCAAAATGGCTCAAATTGGTGTAGATGCTATTCTGGTGGGGGAAACGCTGGTGAAGAGCAAAGATGTGTACAAAAAAGTGGCAGAATTTGTCAAGGCGGGACGGCCGTCTTCGCATTGACAAATCAACAAAATTGGGTATTCTATTAGCCGCTCTCAAAAAAGCGGTTTAATATTTTGAATCAGCGCAAGAATCCGGTAAAATTTGGGTTCTTGTTTTTTTGCCTGTAGGCTGACGTTTCAGACTTTAAGAAGCAGTTAGCAGCAAAAAACAGGCTGAATATTCTGAAACAGAGGATTGATTATGTCTCGCAAATGTAAACTCAGTGGCAAAGGCCCATTGGTCGGCAATAACGTTTCCTTCTCACAAAAGAAGACCAAGCGTCGCTTCTTGCCAAATATCCAGTCCAAGCGGATTTTCGTTCCCGAACTGGATCGGCACGTGCGTATTAAAATGTCCGTTCGGGCGATGCGTACTGTAGATAAAATTGGCTTGATGCCCTATCTCAAGAAGCAAGGGTTGACGTTAAAAGACGTCACATCGTAAATTAAAGAAGCGCGTCTGGATGCGCAATGAGGCAATCAGGTTTTCCCCTTTGCATCGTCTCAGCGCCTCCACGTTGATAATCTTTAGGAGCAACACTCATGGCAAAGAAAAAAGGTGCTCGTGGCGTAATCAAATTGCGCAGCACAGAAAGCCATCACATGTATTACACGACCAAAAATCGGCGCAACGATCCCAATCGGATTGAGCTGAAAAAGTATGATCCAACCCTGCGTCGGCATGTGATTTATCGCGAAACGCGTTAAAAAACAGTCTGATTTTGATAAAACCAAACCAGCCTGAAGCATTTTTGCTCCAGGCTGGTTTTGCGTTTTTGTGTATACCAAACCTCCCGCAGGTTTCACCCCAAAACTAAATTTGGGGCTGAACCTGCGGGAGGTTTTTTATGGGCAGGTGGCCGAATGAGCAGCAAATGTGCTAACCATAAACGACAATGCGGTCTGTAATGATATGGTTAACCAGCGCCTCGAAAGATGCTGCCGTGCTCGCAACGGTGTGTGTATTGTAAGAATACGGTAGGTTTGGCTCCCCGCCGAGAGCAAGCTCATTTTGCCGTCTCTCGATTCGACCACCCTACGAATAGTTTACGTGCCAAATTTCATAAATTCAATGGCCTAAGGGGGGCAGTCCTGTGGTAAGGGGAGATTGGTGATAAACGGTATGCAGTGATCAGTAGGTCAGTAATTGGTCTGGATGGTTTGGGTGAGGCCGGCTTGCAGGGAAATGGTGGCTTGCCAGTTGATTTGCTGAAGAGTTTGCTGGACGTTGGCGATTTGGCTTGTTTCTTCGCCTGGACGGGTGGGAAGCGTACCGATTAACGGCCGTCCCGCACCACCCACAATCTCGTAAATTTGCTGTACCACCCGAGCGACACTGGTCGCGACACCGCTGCCCAATTCAACCGTCTCCGCCGGAGCCAATTTTGCTTGTAGCATGGCCCAAAGTCCAGCAACCAAATCCTTAATGAAGAGCCAATCCCGCTGCTGTGTACCACGGGTCATGGGAAAATCTTGCCCGGCCAAAGCGGCAGCAATGGCAGCGGGGATGAGGTTGCGCGGGGATTGACCGGGGCCGTAAGCCTGGTAGATCATGGCGCCGTGGATGGGCCAATAGTGGGTACGGCCGTACATCTCGCAAAAGTTCCAGGCGGCGGCTTTGCTAGCAGCGTATACGTTCATGCTGGTGCGCTCGCCTGGCGTGCGGGCCACAATGAGCTGCTGTACCCCCTGGCGCTTCTCGAAGCAGGCCCGAATGAGGTTGAGCGTGCCGGTGAGGTTGTGGCGCAGCGCGGTGTCCAGGCCCAAAAATGGATCCGTCACGCCTGCTGCCGCTAGATGGATGACTCGGTCTGGGTTGGTGGCTTGCACAGCGCGGCTGGTGAGCTGGAAGTTACGCAAATCGGCGTAAACGACGTTGAGTTGTTGGCGGATGGCTTGGAGGGGTGGGGGGAACGGCCGTAAATCCACATGGCTATACACTTCTCGCACCAAAATAGTCACTTCAACGTCTGGTTGGCTCACCAAAAATGGAACCAGCGCCCGTCCCACGAAACCAGTTGCACCTGTTACTAAAATCTTCACAAGAGACCTGATGACCCTTATTTGTCATTTCGACCGAAGGGAGAAATCCTTTTGAGGATGACAGGGTGAGTTTTTTGCCAAACTAAGAGGGATTTCTCGCCAAAAGCGGCTCGAAATGACAAGTATAGGTAGTCCATAGAGAATAACCGACTATTTTTAAGCTAGGACAGATCGAGAAATTCACGGTACCAGGCCATCGTTTCGGCCAGGCCACTTTCCAGGGTGTATTGCGGTTCCCAGCCCAGCAAGCGGCCCGCTTTGTCGGAGTTGAGGTATTGGTCCTGGATTTCGTTTTCCACCTCGTCTAAGATGATTGGCTCCAGGTTGGGATGGTCGGAGACGCGAATGATGGTTTGCACCACGTCCAGCGCCGTTTCCGGGTGGCCCATGCCAAAATTAAACGCTTGTCCGCACAGCTCCGGCTTGCCAATTTGTTCGGCAGCCATCAGATAGCCGCGCACTGCACCCCCCCCCC
>JBNKLQ010000082.1:0-21974 GCA_050292445.1 Promineifilaceae bacterium (SeqCode)
GCCCGAGTCGAGCGCGACCTGCACTACGTCCTCTACTCGGGGAACGAGACGTCGAAGAAGTGGGAGATCCCGCCCGGGCACTACTTCGCCCTGGGCGACAACACGACCAATGACCAGACTGAATTCATCATCCCCGCCACGCAGGTGCAGGTGCATTCCCGCGATGCCGCAGCAACCTACCTGCCCACCGCTGGCAACTGGATGAACTGGCCGGAACATAACGGCCGTTTCTTCAACATCTACGGCACCTGGGAGTATTACCTGGGCTTCTTCGCCCCCAACCTTAACGCTGGCTTTACGGGTGTCTACGACCACACGGCCCAGCAAGGCATCGTGCGCGTGTTTGACGTGGCGCAGATGCCCGGCAACAAATTTTTCGGCCTGGCCAATTTGGAGCCGAACCTTTACACCATCGACGACAGTGTTTATGTGGAAATGTGGAGCAGCGGCGTCACGCCAGACTTCTGGACCTACGTCACCCTGGATGCGGGGCAAAGCAAAAGCTGGACGGAGCGCTGGTATCCTGTTGGCAGCCTGGGCACGTTTGACATGGCCAACGAATTTGGCGCACTACGGGTAGATGAGACGTCTACCGGGGCGGAGATTGGCTTGCAGGTTACGGCCGTTACTTCCGGCACACTATCTCTCCTAGTAGATGGTGTGCCCACGGCCAGCTGGCCCGGCCCATTTTTGCCTGATCAGCCATTAGATTTGGTTTGGGAACGGCCGTTTAGCGTTGTGGGTCCCATTAGCGTGCAGCTTTTGGATGACCAGGATCAAGTTTTGTTGCAATTTGCGCCGTGATCAAGCTGGAGTATAGGGAGGGCGTGACGAAAAAAATACGTTTTACGCATCACGCCTTGCTGTTTTTTGTGACAAATATCACCTGCCAATGATGTGCTTGGCTACTGTCTGACTGGTGGTAAATCGTATACTGTTCAGCTATGCAAGTGCTGACAGCATTCTTTGAGAACAATCTCACCCTGATCTACTTTTTTTATGGCCTGGCTTTCTTTTGCATGGGGCTGTTGGTCTGGGTAGAGTCGCGGCAAGCGTCTTCTTTTCGTCTGGCGCAAGCGATGGGGCCGCTGGCTGGCTTTGGTCTGCTGCATGGGCTGCATGAATGGTTTGAGATGTTCCAAAGATTGGGTGCTGCCGGGGCAGCAAACATTCCCGCCTGGCTGCTGCTTGATGAGGTGCGCATTGCCCACTTGGCCCTTTCATTTTCGCTGCTGATTGTCTTTGGCATTCGCCTCATTTACCTGTCGCGTGGGGAGCAGGCACAGTCGGAAAAGCTGCACGCATTTCTTATTGCCGGGAGCCTTCTCGGGATATGGCTCATTAGTTTGCTACTTACCTACTGGGTTTATCAGCCGCCACAAGAAGAGTTTATCTCTGCTGTAGATGCACTGTCTCGCTATATTTTAGGCATTCCAGGGGCAGCCCTGGCCTCCTGGGCCATTGTGCTGGAGCAGCGTACGTTCCAGCGGCTGGATATGCCAGGCACGGGCCGCGATTTGCTACGAGCAGCCCTGGCGCTGTTTATTTACGGCGTGTTTGGTCAGTCGTTTCCTCGCGCCAGCTTTTTGTTTCCAGCCAATGTGATCAATGCGACGCTGTTTGGTCAATTTTTTGGTATTCCCATTCAGCTGTTCCGGGCGGTGATGGCTTCCCTGATTGCTATTTACATTGTGCGGGCGCTGCGCGCCTTTGAGATTGAGCGGCAGCGCAATTTGGCGCGGGCCAACGAAGCAAAGCTGGCGGCTCAGGAAGAAGCGTTGGTTATCCAGGCTCAAAGTCGCCGCGAAACGGAAGAACTAAACCAGGAACTGCAAACGGCCGTACATGACCTCTCTCTCCTTTTTGATTTGTCCCGCAGCCTCTCCTCTACTCTAGATCGTGATGAATTGCTCAACCAGGCAGTCCAGCAAATTTGCGCTAGCTTGCCCTATGTAAAAACTAGCCTGGTGATTTTGCGCAAGCATCCAGACCAGCCATTGCGCTGCCTGACCCATGCTGGGTACGATCAGCTGCCGCAGCGAGGGACGCTACCGTGCAATGAAGGGCAGGTGTTGACAACCAGCATGTTGAGTAACTGGCAGCCTGCTGTCCTGGTAGATGGGGTGGTGGAGCCGCTGCCGCAAGCAGTTGCTAGCCCAGAAGATACGGATACGCTATTGCCTATTGGCGACTGCCTGCTTGGTTTCCCTCTGGGAGATGTGGTGTCGGTTGCTGGCGGCTTGGTCTTAGGCTTGTCGTCAGAGATGACGCTGCTGCGGCGGCGTGATATGGAACTGCTGAAAACGATTGCTAGCCAGCTAACCATCGCCATTGAGAATGCCACCCGGTATGGTGAGTCACAGGCGCGTGAGACGCTGCGCGGCGAATTGCTGCACCAGATTGTCTCGGCGCAGGAGCGCGAGCGGCAGCGCATTGCCCGCGAACTACATGATGGCACCGGCCAGACACTAACGGCGTTGGGTCTGGGCTTTGCCGCTGCCAGCGAGAATGTGCAGCACAATCCGGATCTGGCGTCGGCACAGCTGGCGGAGCTGAAAGTCATGAGCACCCAGGCGTTGCAAGAGCTGCGCGATCTGATTCGCGATTTACGGCCGTCTATTCTCGACGACTTGGGGTTGGTGCCTGCTTTGAAAAGCCAGGTGCAATCATTTACGGAGCGAACGGGGGTGCGGGCGGAATTGGTGCTAAACGGCCGTCGCCAACGGGTGCAGCCAGAGATTGAGACGATTGTCTTTCGCATTGCCCAGGAAGCGCTCACCAACGTGGCCAAACATGCCCACGCCAATCAAGTGACTGTCCAAATCGGTTTTGCCGAAAAGGTGCTGAACCTGGAAGTGCGGGACGATGGCCAGGGATTTGTGCCGCACACTGTTTTTGAAGCATCCGGTGGCAATCATCAGGCTTGGGGGTTGTTAGGGATGCAAGAACGGGTGGCGCTGGTTGGGGGAGCCTGTGTGGTACACTCAGAGCCAGGCCAGGGAACGGCCGTTGAGGTTTCTATCCCTATCACGACCGAATAAGGCTGATTCAGAAGTGGCAGTCCTGTGATGAATTATTTCTAAATTGATTGAAACGAAGGACTGCTAATCCTCGTGGTCCGGAGGCAAAGATGTCTAAAATTAAGTTAGTGTTAGCCGATGATCATGCCGTTGTTCGCTCCGGGCTGCGTATGCTGTTGCAGGCTCAGCCAGACATGGAAATTGTGGGCGAGGCTGAATCCGGTACCCAGGCGCTGGCTCAGGTGCGCAGCCTTCAACCAGACGTCATCCTGATGGACATTCAGATGCCAGGAATGAATGGTATTGAAGCCACCCGACAGATTAAGGAAGCGTATTCGGATACGGCCGTACTTGCCCTCACCATGCATGAGGATGATCAATACTTTTTTGAGATGCTTCAAGCGGGCGCTTCCGGCTATTTGCCCAAGCGGGCTGCACCGGATGAGCTGGTACGTGCGATTCGTACCGTTAGCCGGGGCGAGGTCTTTCTCTACCCCTCCCTGGCCACCCGACTGGTGCAAAGTTACGTTGGTGGTGATGCCGGAGATGATTCCGTGGCTTTGGTCAGTGACTTGACGCCTAGAGAAAAAGAAGTGCTGGTGCTTATTGCCGAAGGCTTGACTAATCCTGAAATTGCGGAAAAGCTGGTGATCAGCGTCAAAACAGTGGATCGTCACCGTGAAAATATTATGCGCAAACTTAATTTGCACAGCCGGATTGATTTGGTGAAGTATGCCCTGCGGCATGGATTAATTGCCCTAGAGGAGTAGATGGGGAGGGAGAAGTAAAAAGTGATACGTGAGAAGTGATAAGAAAAAACTCCTTCACTTTTCACGTATCACTTTTTACGATGATTACGCTAAGGAGGGATTTGCCTCATATAGTGGACAGGTGACGCATTTTTCGGGGAGCGCGCCTTCGGCCTGGGTTTTGGCCAGCCAGCAGGGAACCATTTGTTGCTTAAAGCCTGGGCAATCTTTCCGCAGCTCCGGATCGCACTTCATGATGGACCAGCAGCGGTCACCATTATTGGCAACCACGTTTGTGGCCACAGCCGTTCCCTCTCCACGCTCATTTGCTTCCGTTTCCCACCTGTCCACCATCCAGTTCATAGCATAGCCAATGCCAAACATCAGGGCCAGGGGCAACAAGCAGCGTAGAGCAAATAAGAGCCCCATTGTGACTGTTGCTTGTGTTACGTTCATAACTCAACCTTTTTCAAAAGTTGCCATAGAATTCCAGAGGGTGTGAAACGTAATGCGTAAGCTGGTTATTGTCACGCTTCACGTTTCACACATCAAACCTCTGATCTCCCAAGGCATAGAACTAAAATTAATGGGAAACGGCCGTTACCGGTTCACTGATCACAGGGTCCTCTACAGCTTCTGGCACCATGCTGTGATCCACAATACGTAAGTAGCGCACGCCTAACGTAAAGGCCAGCAGCCCGTAGGCAATGACGCCCAAACCCACCAGCACTTCTATGAGTGATGGCGTGTAGGCCGTGTACAGTGGTTCAATTTGCGTGGGTAGGTAGCTAAACGCCACCATTTGTCCCACAATATTTGTATCCCAACGGTAGGCGACCAGTCCGCCAACGGTTAAAACCAACGCCAGTAATAGCAACCGAGGCTGCCGCCGCAGTCGTCCTGTGACTAAAATGATGGCCGGGATAAAGATTCCCAACAGCAGTTCGCCAATCCAGAAGTTAAAGGACAATGCGCCGCTAGTGAGGATATGCAACCCTTCTGTGCGACCTGGTTCTAGCGTGTATTCCATCCCCAGCGTGTCCCAGAAGCGCAGATAGAGGTACCCTAACAGCATCCAGCCAATCGCCTGTGAAACCTTGTCGATTATCTCCTCGCGTACGTTGGCCCGTTCAGAGAAGAGAGCCGATAGCTTGGAAGCCAGCACCGTCAGGGCCAGGCCGCCAATGACGGCCGAAACAATAAACAGCACCGCCAAACTAGGCTTGTACCAGATGGGGCGCGACTTGAGCACGCCATAGGTAGCACCCAACGATGATTGGTGCAACAGCGAGAAAGCAAGTCCGGCCACGGCCAGAACAGGCGCAAATTTATGAATGTGGTGCAGACGCCCCGCCAGCTTGGGCCAGCGTGCTTTAAACCAACTGGCTTCGCCAAAGATGGGGGCGACTTCTAGCGTCAGCACTGTAAAGTAGAGTATGACACACATCGTTACTTCCCACAGTGGGGAATGGACGTTCCAATAAGCAACTGCGTGCCAGAAGCGGTCCGGGCGGCCGATGTCCATAAACAGGCATAGCATAGCCATGCTGTAGCCGATCAGACCAACAAATACGGCCGTGCGGGCAATTGGTTCTAACTGTTTCCAGCCTAGCAGGTAAACGGCCGCTGAAAGAGTGAAGGCCCCTGCACTCAGGGCAATGGCAGACAGGTCAATGCCGATCCACAAACCCCAGGGTACTAAATCGGTTAGGTTGGTAACCACCAGGCCTTGCAGTAAAACGATGATCCCTGCCGTCAGTCCGGCGGCCATCAACAAAAGAAGCAGGCCAACCCACAGTGGAAATGCTGCACGGTGCAGCTTGATTTTGGGGTTCATGATAATTGTTCCTCCTCTTCGCGGCGGGCCGGCAGGTAGTAAACACGAGGATTTGTGCCTAAATCTTTGCGCAGCTGCGTAGATGGATATTTAGCCAACGCTTTGCTTACCGGAGACTCTGGATCGTTTAGGTCGCCAAATATGCGGGCACCGGTGGGGCAGGCGGCTACGCAGGCGGGGGTGGCTTGCCGGTCAACGCCAGGCGTGAGCCCTTCGGCCAAACCGCGATCGATGCGGTGGAAGCAGAAGGTGCATTTTTCGGCCACGCCACGCGGACGGCGCTCTACTTCTGGCTCGCCCCATTCGGGTACGGCCGAATTTGGACCAGTGTGTTTTTCCCAGTTGAAGGTTCTGGCCCCGTAAGGGCAGGCCAGTTGGCAATACCGGCAGCCAATGCATTTTTCGTAATCCATCATTACAATGCCATCTGCTCGGTGATAAGTAGCGCCGACTGGGCAAATGTCTACACATGGGGCATTTTCGCAATGCATACAAGGCACTGGCGCGTACACGGCCTCGCCGTTGAGCGGTTCCAGTTCAATCATACGGTTCCACGATGCGTTTTCGCGGGTGTCGTTGTGTGCCTGGCAAGCCAGACTGCATTCACCGCAGCCAACACATTTGGCCTGGTCGATTACCATCGCCCAGCTGTGCGGGCTGGCTTCTTCGGCCGGTGCTTCAGAAGGGTTTCGTTTGGCGGCGATCGTGATGGTAGTAACGGCCGTTCCTACCGCAGCCAACTTGATAAAATCGCGACGTCCTACTTTATTGTTCATTGCTGCCTCCATCTCTTTGGTTGCGTAGTCTGTCTTGCCATTTTTCTAGCCAGGGCGACCCAACCAGACCAAATGCCATGCCAATCAACGAGGCCAGAACAACGAAATTAAAGGGGCTGTTGCCTGTTGGTTCTGGCACAATGGTGCCATCGGCACTGCCATTGCTAGACAAGAATCCAGCCTCCATCACGACCTCATCTTCTTCGAAAAGACAAGGGCTTTCAGCCGACACTTCCATTTGCCCAGCGGCCGTTCCGTAACTGCCAGGGCCTAAAAAGCTGGCTTGCATTGCTTCAGCACCGTTTGTTGTAGCAGCTGGTTCCTGCGGCTCATGCATTTCCTGGCTGTGACAGACGGTGCAGGTGTTTGAACCAACCGAGAAAGTGTGGGCAATTTGGCTATGCCCGTTGCCTAATGGATCGCTTTTGGTTTCCAGGTGGCAGTCGGTGCACAACAGACCTTCATCAGCGTGTGCTGTGTAGTTAAAGAAATGTGTCTCTTCTTTGTGGCAGGTGCGGCACGTGTCTTGCATGCTGCCTGCCTTCAATTCATTTGTGTGTGGATTGTGACAGCGCGCGCAAGAAAGCTCTTCCTGCCCATGCTGGCTGGTTTCCCATTCAGCAAAGGTGTCTACGTGGCATTGGCCACATAGCCGAGAAGAGATGTCAGTCTGCATTATTTTTTGTGGATGCTCCGCCGGGTCGGATGGGTGACAGGTAGCACAGGCAACGCCTTCTTTTTCATAGGTGCCTGTTGCCGGGTCAAAACCAGTCGTGTGGCAGCTAAGGCATTCTGGCGGATTGCCTTGGTCATTCCAGGCGGTCAGGAATGCCTCAACTACACTGGCATGACCGTGGGCGCTGTTCCCCCACTGGGTTGTTACCGTTTCGTGGCATTCGCCGCAGTCATCGGAGCCATAGGCTTCTGGGACTGTTTGGGCCTGTGTCACGGTAAAGGTGATAAATCCCAGCAGCAGTGCGAAGGTCACTCCTAGCATGATTCTTTTGAACATTGGATGCTCCTTGGAAAACAGATTCTTAATGCAAAGTCGCAGAGGTGTTGAGGAAAAGGCATCTGGTCCTTGCAGTTTCATTCATCATAGTTCCCAGTGTAGAGCAGGGGGGCAATGGCGTAAATCAGGCGTGAGACGGATTTTTGTGTGGGGTGTTTACCCCATGTCTTTATGGGTGTTTTTTGGTGCGATTTGTTGGATATGGGTGATTTTGCCTTGTAACGTGGATGAATTGGCTTTATTTGGGCAAGTTGTGGGTGATTTTACCCAGGGAAAAATGGCGGAGTTGCCGAATAGACGGCCGTCTCGCCAACCTCTATGCTGTATCTATAACCAAAAGCAATTGGCACAACTGTCTAGCACAACAGAGGTGCATGGAGGTTTAAAATGGACACGCTAACTGGGGTTTTGATTATTCTCTTATTATTTGCGCTACGCTTTGCTTTGCCCTTTGGGGTGATTATGTTAGTTGGTCGCTTTAACGAGCGGTTTGCCCGTAACAGCGCGTAAGGTTTTGTTTTTTAGTGTGATGCGAGAAACGTGATCAAAGAAATTCCACCCGTCACACATCATGGCTTTTAAGTGACCTTCAACTTTTGGAGTAGTCACGCTGCCCACTTGTACATCTTATCAGGTAAATCCACCGCTGTCGGCAATATGCTGGCAGCGGTCGCATGTCAGAATGAACAGGCCGTCAAACGCTAGGTTGCCTTTGTGACAGTTAGGGCACAGCTCCCCTGGTTTGGGCTGAGGTTGACTGCATTTGGCTTCCCCTGGTTTGCGCCACCAATAACGGCCGTTTCCCTCGTTTTTTTCTTTGGCTTCCTCTTTATCGTTCATTTTTCCCGCTCAGTTTCAGAATGTCCCTGAATCCGTTATGAGTGATGCCGACTGCAACTGGCAGCAGGACAACCGGCTTGGTATAATGCCGCGCTCTATGGTTTAAACTGACCCGAAAATATTTTCGGTATAAAACAGTTTGTCTTGGCAAGATACCAAGTTAGACAGATTTTTCTGGGCAGTAATTATGCCATAATTAGCTGGAAATGATGAGTGATTTTTCGGATTTATCCCAAGCGCCAGATGATGAACGGCGCTGCCCCTCTTGCGACACAGTTGTTGCCGCCGATGCTACCCTTTGTTTGATGTGTGGCGCGCAGCTGGAGCCTTTAGATACCTCGCCAACAGTTGCCGATTCACACCCAGTGCCTGAACAAGAACCGCAGCCGGAGCCAGAGATTGAAGAGACCCCTGAACCGGAAACGGCCGTTTCTGACACCGTTCCCCCTGAATCAACCCCTGAGATACCCACATTTAAACGTGTAGCTCCTGCGCCGACAACGGCCGTACCAGATGCCCCAGAAGTTGTTGAATCGATCATGCGCGAGCGGCAGACACCGTTGGTTTTGGGATTAACGGCCGTATTCTTTATCATCATCTTAGTAGTGGGTGGTTTGATTTTGCAATATCAGGGGGGTGAAATTAGCATGGTCATTGCCCCCTCTGTAACACCTATTCCGGCTACGATTACCTACACCCCCACCTGGACGCCGCTGCCCACCGAAACAAGCCCGCCAACACGCACGCCCAATATCACGCCCACGCCAGCCCCCACCGATACGCCGCGCCCGCCGCGAAGCCACACGGTTAGCAGCGGCGAAACGTTGATTGGCATCTCGTTGCTCTACCGCATTTCTCCGGAAAGCATTGCCGCAGCCAATGGCTTTGATACCAATACCCAGGTCCAGCTCGATCAGGATTTGCTGATTCCCTGGCCTACACCCACGCCGCCACTGGAGGTGATTGCCGCCAATATCAATGGCGAAACAGTTATTGTGGACCCCACAGGTTGTGATTTGTACCAGGTACAGGAGGGGGATTCGCTTGTTGGCATTGCCAGCCGCTTTGGCGTGCCGTTTGATTTGTTGGCGCAAGTAAATCGAATCGAAGATCCCGCCTTGCTACAACCGGGCGATCCTATTTGTATTCCGCAAATCATTTATGGCCAATCGTTGCCGCCTACACCGGGGCCATCCCCCACGCCGACGGAAACGCCACCACCACCTGGCCCGCAGCTGCTTTACCCAGTGGCGGGCACCGTGGTCGATTCGTTAGATGAGATGGTTTTGTTGCAATGGACGGCCGTAAAGCCTTTGAGTGAAGATGAAATGTACATGGTGGAACTGACCAACATGGGGGACTTAGACGGTTTGCCCTGGCGAGGCTTCACGCGGGATACTGCCTTCCGGGTGCCGTTTGAATGGCGGCCTATTACGCCAGAGCTGTTCGAGATGCGCTGGCGCGTTAGCATTGTTCAAGTTACCGGTACCCGGTCAGATGGGTTGCCCCTCTACACCTTTGGTGGCTCCAGCAGTGCTGATGCTTTCTTTAGTTGGCAAGGGGCCGTGCCTACGGCAACCCCCACGCCAACACAAACTCCCACAGCAACGGCGACGCCATAAAGGGTTGCAGGTCGCATGTGGCAAGTTGCATATGAGCCTTGTTAGAGGATTTACCTGCAACTTACAATTTCTCACCTTTCCTTACTGCAAAAACGGATTCCACTTCTTTTCTTGCCCAATGGTGGTGGTGGGACCGTGGCCGGAGAGTACGGCCGTTTCATCCGGCAAAACCATTACCTTTTCACGGAGCACCTTCATCAGCATTGCGTGGTCGCAGCCAGGCAGGTCTGTGCGGCCAATGCTGCGCTGGAACAGCACATCCCCATCGAACAAAACATTTTCATCCCGCACGTAAAAGCAGACATGTCCTGGAGCATGGCCTGGGGTGAGCAACACCTCCAGCTTTAGGTTGCCGATCTCGACTATATCACCCTCAGCCAGCATTTTGTCGGCAGGGGGTGGGGTGGGCAATGGGATATTAAATCTGGCGGCAGATTCTGTGGCTTGAGCCAGCATGGTAACCGCTTCGGGATGGATGTAGACGGGCGCGTTTGTTTCTTCTTTTAGCTCGGCCAGCCCGCCAACGTGATCAAAATGGCTGTGGGTAAGCAGAATATGGGTAATGGTGGCACCTCGTTCCCTGGCTATTTGGGCAATGCCACGGCCGTTCCAAGAGGGATCGATTACGGCCGTTTCCATTGTTTCTTTACAAATAGCCAAGTAGCAGTTGGTTTGCAGGGGGCCAAGGGGGAGCTGCAAGATTTCAATCATAACATTTCCTTCAAAATTGTGATTGCAGATTCTAAATGCTTCGCGTAGCCATTTTAGTGGCGAGTACTGGTAAGTCGTGTTGGGCACGCCAGGCAAGATAGATGATTTCGGCCAGAACGGCCAGGGTCAGGGCGACGGCGGCGGTGGGTAAACCAGGCCATTGTCGCGCCAGGCCTATTACCAGCACAATGACGGTCACCGTCATGTTGACCACCATCGCGACGTTAACGGCCGTTGTTTTACGGCCGTTTATCAGTACCCCTCGCAGCCACATGCCAATGACGGTGAGCGCTGGAAAGAACAAAAAGTAAATGAGGCTGCTCTGGGCCAGGGTGCCCACTTCGGACGTCATATCCTGTACGCCAAAAAGATAAAGTTGAGCCAGCGGGCTAAAGGTGAACAGGGTGACAGCCACAGCAATTATTGCTGCCAATGTTAGGCTAAAGCGGCGAATGGGAGCGTAGCTGTTTGGCCCTTTGGTGAGAGCAATGACTGCTTCTGGCAAGGCCAGGGCGGCGGCGCGGGCCATCAGCATTATTTGGAAGATGACTGGCCAGGCAGCCAAGGATTGGGTGGGGCGCTCTAATCTTGCCAGGCTAAAAGTTACAAGGGGTTGTACCAGCAGCACCATAACGGCCGTTCCCGCCAGTGGCAAATGGAACCAGAATAAATCGCGGTAAGTAAGGGATGCTTCGTTGGTGACGGCCGTTTCGCTGAGTTCGTTTTGCAGTAGGGGGCGGATGGCAATCGTGGCATAAATAGCTTCGGCAACGACACCCGCCATCAGCGCCGTTGTGCCGTTGACCACGCCGGGCAGCTCCGTCAGTAGGGAGAGACCAACAACGGTGCTGCCAGAGGTGAGCAGGCGAACGGCCGTACCCCAGGCCATCTTGCGTGGTTGGTTAAAATGAATCAACACACCCTGTAAAAAGCGTCGCCAGGCGATGGCCGCACTCCACAACGTCATGATTTGCATGCCCGGTCGTACCCACTCGGCCACGTTATCCGGCGTGCCCAGCCACGTGCGCACGATGAGATCAAACAAAGGGGTAAAGGCGATGGCAATCGTTACGGCCGTTAGCAGCACCATCCAATGAATGGTAAAACGACGCATCAGCAAGTATGAGGCGCGGTCTTTCACCAGGGCTGTGGATGTGGCGAGCAAGTTGATAATCGGACTTTCAATCGTCACTGACAGGCTGACAACGATGCCCTGGGCTGCCAGCATAATGACTTCGTTAGGCAGGCGATTGATAGAAGCGCTCACGATGGGGCCTTCGGCCGTCATGAGTAGCCAACTGGCAAATAGAGGCAGCCAGAACCAAAAGATGTCCCGCTGTTTCATCATGAACCTGCCACCACATCTTTTTCTATGAATGCTTCAATTTCTTTCTTCGTGTAGCCAGTAGCGCTTAATATCTCAAAGCTGTGCTCACCAAGCACGCTGCCTGTAAATTTATAGTCTGGTTGATGGTCAGATAGCTTTATGGGGGAGCCAATTTGCTGCTGTGTTTTGTCTTGCATAGGAATATCAACAATCATATGACGCGCCTGGGCTTGTGGATGGGCTAACGCTTCTTCAGTGGTGAGCACTGGCTCTACGCAAACATCCAGCGGCGCAAATATTGCTTGCCACTCGACTAGTGTTTTGCCTAGAATTGCCTTCCGGACCTCCTCTTTCAGAGCTTGTTGGCTGGTAACGTCAAAATGGGTGCCTGGCTCGAATAAATCTTCCCGGTCAATGGCCTGACAAAAGCCATGCCAAAATTTGGGTTCAAGGGGGCCGACGGAAAGGGAACGGCCGTCTTTCGTCTCGTAAATATCGTAAAAGCTGCCCCCGTTCAGGATTTCTCCCTCCGGCTCAGGATTTTCACCACCAACCAGCCACTTGGCCGCGCCGACGGCGTTCCAGGCCAGCACCCCGTCGTGCATGGCAATGTCTACCTGGCCGCCTTCGCCTGTGGTCATGCGCCGAATAACGGCCGCCAGCAAGCCAATCACCAGATGCAGGCTTCCGGCACCGATGTCGGCGACCTGCATGGGGAGAGGTGGTGGTGGGGTTTCGGTGGATTTACGGCCGTAATAACTCAGCAAGCCAGACAGCGCCAAATAGTTCACATCATGTCCGGCTCTGTCCTTGTAAGGGCCCGTTTGTCCATAACCGGTGAGCGAACAAAAAATAAGAGATGGGCACGCTTCTTTCAACGTTTCATACCCCACACCCAGGCGATCCATCACGCCAGGACGGAACTGCTCGACGATGATGTCAAATCCCTGCTGCGTGATGAGCCGCTTGATGATTTCTGGGGCTTCAGCCGTTTTTAGATTGAGGCCCAGACTACGCTTAGAGCGATTGAGCAGCGAATGCTGGGCCGATTGCCCATCGGGCGAGAACGGGGGCAGCAGCCGCACCAAGTCAGGACGATTGGGGGCTTCAATCCGAATGATTTCTGCGCCCAAATCGGCCAGCATCATCGTGGCATAGGGGCCGGGCAGCAGCGTGGAAAAGTCAAGAATCTTGAGGGTGCTAAGGGGAGCCGTCATGGTTAGGGACTGACTGCGTAGGTGATAAAGAGCGGCGAGGCGTAGTGGCCATTAATGGATTGGCGGCTGCCACCAGGAAAGTCACGTTGGACTTCAGCCAGTTCTGCTTCTCGCTGAGGCAAAAAGATAAACACCCGGTTAGCGGTGGCGGCTGGTGCCAGTTCTGCCCCTGGCGACTCGACGTTGAACAAGTTTGCGCCGGCTTGGAAATGGGTGAGCAGGTACGGCAGCGTGGGGAAATCAATGTACAAAACTGGTGGACCATACAAATAGGCGGTCCATTCACCATCCAAATCGTTGAGGTACTGGGCCATTTCGTAAGCCACTTCGGTGTTGGTGTCGGCAAATTGGTTGTGAGTGGGAAAACGGCCGTAATAAAAAAATATATCGCTCAACGAGAACAGCAGCACCAATGCCAGTAAGATCAAACTGGCTCGCGTAGCTGCCCCTCGCCAGTTTGAAAAAGACAGTTGCCTTGTCGCCAGGTCGACTGGATTGTTACCTTCTGAGGCGGGTTGCAACGCGGACAAAATTAGGTTGCCCAGCGTTACCAGGGCAATGGCGGCCAGCAGTGCCAATGCCGGTGTAGCCATAACCAAGCGATGGCTTTGCGGTGACTCGATGACCAGCATTCCGGCCACAATGGCGGTGAGCAGCGGCCAGAGCAGTAGCAGTCGGTACCGATTTTGCCGCAGCCGAAAGAGAGCCAGTAAAAAGCCCAATATCAGCAACACCGCCGGACCAAAACTCAGCAGGGGGATCAGTGGACGGTACGCGGGGCTGTTGTCGGGAATACCGTTGAAGGCCAGGGCCGACTGCCAAAATTGTTGCCAGAGAACGGCCGTTTGCGACAGCCCTGTTCGCGCTGCCTCATCAACCAGCCAGTTGGTTTGGCCGGGCAGAATGCCCAGGGCGTTGGCCCGTTCCATGAAAATGGTGGGATTGTTGTTGTAAAAGAGTAGCAGCGGCAGGGCGACCACCAGCGCCATGCCCACAGCTGCCAGCAAATGCCTGCCTTGTTGGCGCACCGACGGCCAATCGAGCAGCAGCGTTAGCCCAAACCAAACCAGCAAAATGAGTGGCAGCACCCGTGAACTGGTGAAGGCGTAAGCATTTAGCCCCACGAACAGGCCTGCCCAAAGCCACACGGTACGCTGGTGTGGGGCGGTAGACGGCCGTTGCCAGGCAATGCCAATTAATCCCAGCGCCAGCAGCACCAGCAGCCCGTCCCAAATGTTGGTCATGCCCAGGCGACTGTAATGCAGATGAACGTGGAAACCCAATAACAAAGCGGCCGCTAGCAGCCCGGTGAGGCTGCCAAACAGCCGTTTTCCAATGAGATACGTGGCGGCAACGGTCGCCGCCCCCACAAAGGGTGAAAGCAAGCGCACGGCCAGCACCGTCGAGCCAAAAATACGGATAGGAATGGCCATCAAATAAAGCAATAGGGTGGGATTGGTCAGCCAGGCGGTGCCAAATGGATTGCGCAACTGACCCTGAATGATCTGGGTGACGTTTAGCCCCAAACTGGCTTCAATGCCGTTGAGCATAAACGGATTATCGGTCAAGTTCACCAAGCGTACCACGAGAGCAATGATGAACAGGGCAACGGCCGTTCCCACCGTGCGCCGTGAGATAAACAGACGGCTGCCAGCAAATGAGCCATCGTGCCAGGCATAAAAGCTTAGACCAATGCCGCCCAGCCAAAAGAGCAGTGCCAGGAACGGCCGTTCGCAATCTGGAAAAAGCGCTACAGCTAGGCCTCAGCGATCCACGTCATCAGGCGATGGCTTACCATTTGCTGGGACAGCATGCGCTAGACAAAGGCCAGGGGCAGGTGGCGCTGGATCATCTGGACAAGGCTATTCGGGCCGTCGATGCCTGGACGGAAACGCCGATCAATCCACTGTTTCGGGCGAACCTGTACCATGTGCGCAGCCTGGTGCAGCAGCGTTTGCAGCAGCCGGAGCTGGCCCGTCAGGACGCGCAGCAGGCGGTTGCCCTGGCCCAAGGCACAGGCAATGATCGCGCCCTGGCTTTTTATCAGCAAAAGTTGCAGATGATTGAGAATTGGAACGGCCGTTAACACTCTTCAGATTGGTTCAATCTCATCGATTGAACTAATCTCCAGGGGAAAACATGATCTATATCACCCCAGACCAATGCTATGACGCACTAAAGAAGTCTGCCATATTTGGGTACTCTTGACACTCGACCTAACTATCTTCTCCTGATAGCATTAGGGCATCACGTATCCCGCAAGTTGCGAAGAGAAGGAGGTGATCCCGCCCCAACAAACGACAATCAAATAATATCTTGCTTTCAACTGTAAAAAATATTGAGGAGAGAGTAAATGACGAAAAATAAAACGCTTTGGATATTCTTTTTGTTAATGTTAGCTTTTGCCATGACTTTATCTGCCTGTGGTGGGGGTGATGAACCTACTGCTGATGAGGGTGATGAAGTAGCGACGGACAGTGGCGACACCACGGATGAAGAAATGGAAGAAACGGCCGTAGATTGTGGCGGAACCAGCGCTGATGCCGAACAAGAAGGCAGCTATCAAATTCCCACCGCTATTGAAGGTTGTTACAATGTTGGGTTTGTCTACGTTGGTCCCCATGACGATGGTGGCTGGACCCAGGCCCATGACGTTGGCCGTATGTACGTTCAGGACAATGTGGAAAACGTACACACCGCTTACGTAGAAACCGTTGCTGAAGGCGCCGATGCCGAACAGGTCATTCGTTCGCTGGCCCGCAAAGGCTTCGATGTGATCTTCACCACCTCCTTTGGCTACATGGATGCCTCCGAAACCGTGGCTAGCGAATTTCCCGATGTAGACATCATCCATATCAGTGGCTTTAAATCCAATGGCGAAAACTTTGGCAACCTGATGGGTGCCATGGAAGATATGAAATATCTGGCTGGTATGCTGGCTGGCTCTCGCGCCAAAACAGATGGCAATCCCAGCTTAGGCTACATTGCCACCTTCCCGATTCCTGAAGAACTTCGCCTGGGCAACGCCTTTGCCCTGGGTGCTCAGCAAACTTGCCCAGAATGCACCATCGACGTGCGCTGGATCTTCACCTGGCACGATCCCATTATTGAACAAGATGCCGCATCTTCCCTTTTTGATAGTGGTGCCCAAGTTGTGATGACCGGTGCCGACACCCCCGCACCTGCCGAAGCAGCTCCCGAGGGCAAATGGGGTATCACCTATGACTATTCCGGCAACTGCGTGGTGGACGCCTGCCTGACTTCCATGTACTGGAATTGGGGTCCGGTCTATGCTCGCATCGTCGAAGAATCACGCGATGGCACCTGGGCACCCGGTTGGGAATACTTCGATGCGGATGCTGGCGCGATGGGCCTTTACGGCTTCATGGACGGCGAAACACCGCAGCCTGGTATTGCCGACCTGCCAGAAGAAGATTTGCAGATGGTTCGTGATACACTGGCGGCCATGCTGGCTGGTGAATTCACCCGGTTCGATGTCTTCAAAGGTCCCATTACCGATAACCAGGGCAACGTTGTTCTGGCCGATGGTGTGTCCTTAGAACAAGTCGATTTGGATGGCTTTGCTCAATTTGGCAGCGAATGTACTACCTGCATGTACTGGTGGAACGAGAACATCACGGCCGAATTACCCGAACTTGAGTAAACGGTAAACAGTAATCGGTGATCAGTAGGTCGGTAATCGGTCTGAACTGATTACCGACCACCGATTACCGGCCACGAGGATGCAGCCATGAGCAACTCACCATTAGCCGTTGATATGCAGGAAGTGACTGTGCGCTTTCCCGGCGTGTTGGCCAATGACCGGGTCAACTTAACGCTGAAGCCGGGGGAGATTCACGCGCTGCTGGGGGAAAATGGCGCGGGCAAAAGCACCTTAATGAACGTGCTGGCCGGTTTGTATAAGCAGGCGTCTGGCAACATTTTTGTGAATGGGGAATTGGTCGATTTCAACTCTCCCAAAGATGCCATTGCCAAAGGCATTGGCATGGTGCATCAACATTTTATGCTGGTGCCCACCCAAACTGTTACCGAAAATATTTTGCTGGGGCTGGATGAGCCAAAGTTTTTCATGAATCTGGCTGAGTACGACAAGAAGATTTTGGCATTGCAAGATCAGTTTGGGCTGCGCGTGGACCCCAAAGCCAAAATTTGGCAGCTTTCGGTGGGTGAGCAGCAGCGGGTGGAAATTTTAAAGACGCTGTACCGTGGGGCCAATATTTTGATCATGGATGAGCCTACGGCCGTTCTCGCTCCACAAGAGATCGACGACCTGATGCAAACGATGCGCTCAATGGTTGATCAAGGCAAGTCGATTATTTTCATTAGCCATAAACTGCATGAAGTTACGGCCGTTGCCGACCGCATCACCGTGCTGCGCAAAGGCAAAGTTACCGCTGAAGGGCAAGACATGGCGGGCATGACCCGTGAAAAGCTGGCCGAATTGATGGTGGGGCGCAGTGTCGTTTTTGCTGTAGAAAAAGAGCCGCAAAAGCCTGGCCCCGTCGTGCTTTCCGTTAAGGATGTCCACGCTGAGAACAACAAGGGAGTACCCGCCCTGCGTGGTGTTTCGCTGGAAGTTCATAGCGGCGAGATTCTGGGCATTGCCGGCGTGGCTGGCAATGGACAAAGCGAACTGGCCCAGGTGATTACTGGTCTGCGGCCCTGCACCGGCACGATTCAGGTAAACGGCGAAGATTTGAGCAACCAGCCACCCATCATCGCCATTCGCAGCGGCGTCTCGCACGTACCGGAGGATCGCACCCGGGTGGGTAGCGCCCCTAACATGTCCATTACCGAAAATACCATTATGAAGAGTTATCGCGGCGAGCCAATTAGTAGCCGCTGGCAAATTAATTTCACCCATGCCCGTGAACGAGCCCGTACGTTAAAGAAAAAGTATGACATTTTGGCTCCCAGCGTGGAAACGATGGCCCGCAAGCTGTCTGGCGGCAACTTGCAAAAGGTAATTTTGGCCCGCGAAATTTCGGCACAGCCCACGCTGATGGTGGCCGTTCAGCCCACGCGCGGTCTGGATGTGGGCGCGATTGAAGCGATTCAAACGCTGCTGCTGGAACAACGAGAGAATGGTACGGCCGTTCTCCTCGTCTCTGAAGAGCTGGAAGAGTTACTGTCATTGAGTGATCGAATCGCGGTGATTTATGACGGCCGTATCATGGGCATCGTCGAGGCAGACCAGGCAGATATCAATGAAATTGGCCTAATGATGACGGGCAGCATTATTGACTGAAAGATAAAGAAAGTAGTCATCATAGATGACCGGCAGTACCATTGAAAAGGCGAATTAAAGAACCCAGTCATCATAGATGACCGGTAGCACAATTGACTAAAAGATCAAGAAAGCTGTCATCATAGATGACTGGCAGTGTGAAAGAAGAGGCAACAGCATGAGTACGACTTCCCCTACAACCCCCAAGCGTACCTTACCCTACACCCTGCACATTGAAAAACGCGTAGAAGATATTCCGCGCTGGCTGCCTGCCGCCACCTCCTTTGGGTCTGTCATCATCGCCTTTATTATCGCGGGCATTATTCTCAAGTTAATTGGTGGCCAGCCTCTAGTGGTTTTGCGCTTCTTTTTTGATGCTACCTTCGGCAGCTGGCCTGTCTTATCCGACACGCTCGTCAAAGCCACGCCCCTCATCATGGTGGGCCTGGCTTGTACCGTGGCCTTCAAAATGAAGCTGTGGAATATCGGTGCCGAAGGCCAATTTTACATCGGTGCTTTTGCTGCCAGTCTGGTGGTTTTGGTTCCCTTGGTTGGCCCAGAAACCCCGCGTTTCGTTGTTATCCTCATGATGGTTATCATGGGCATGTTGGGCGGTGCGATTTGGGGCTTCTTCCCTGGTTATCTTAAAGCCCGCTACCAGGTTAACGAAATTATCACCACCCTCATGCTCAACTACGTAGCCATCCTTTGGAACAACTTCTGGATTTTTGACCGTTGGTCCGATGCCGGTTTCCAGATGACACCTGTCTTTGCGAAGAACGCCTGGCTGCCCCGCCTGGCCGACTACGCCCGCGAAATTAAGGCCTTCTCCGGCATTACCTTGCATTTGGGCATAGTGCTTGGCGTGATTGCAGCCGTTATCGTCTGGTGGATTTTAGAGCGCAGCCGCTGGGGGTATGAAATCAAGCTCATCGGCGACAATCCAAACGCTGCCCGGTACGCAGGTATTAACATCACCCGCAATGTCGTGTTTGTCATGATGTTATCCGGCGGGCTGGCGGGCCTTGCTGGCATGGCCGAGGTGAGCGGCGTAGTGCATCGGCTGCAAGAGCGGATCTCGCCTGGTTATGGGTTTACCGGCATCATTGTCGCCTGGCTGGCCAAACTAAATCCTTTTGCCGTCATTCTGGTTTCCATTTTGTTTGGCGCGCTCATCGTCGCGGGCCGCGAAATTCAGCCGTCTGGCCTGTCCAATTTGCTGCAAGGTATCGTCTTGTTTATGGTCATCAGCAGCGATGTGCTGCTGCGCTACAAAATTCGTCTCGTTCGTCTTTAGGAGTTATTCATGGACCCGATCATCATTTTTCATGCAGGGTTAGCCACCGGAACCATTTTGCTTTTTGCCGCTATTGGCGAGATTTTTGCTGAGCGCGCCGGTATTCTCAACCTGGGTGTTGAGGGAATGATGCTCTTGGGCGCGATGGCCGGGTTTAGCACTTCGCTTAGTACAAACAGCCCCTGGCTGGGCTTGTTTGTGGCCATGCTGGCGGCAGGCATTCTCAGTCTGGCTCACGGCCTGGTAACCATTCATTTTCAGGCAGATCAGGTGGTAAGCGGCTTGTCACTCACTTTTTTGGGCACAGGACTGGCGTTGGTGCTGGGGGAAGGGCTTACAGGGCAAAACCCGCCGTTGGTGCCTTCTCTCGACATTCCTTTGCTGTCGCAAATACCGATAATTGGGCCAATCTTCTTTTTTGACCACAGCTTGCTGGTTTATGTGGGGTATATCTTCGCCCCGCTGGCCTGGTATTACATCCACCGCACGCGTCCTGGTATGCACCTGCGCGCTGTGGGTGAAAAGCCGGAAGCGGCCGATACGATGGGGGTGAACGTCTACCGCTTGCGTTATTTGTATGTGTTTGTCGGTGGCTGCCTGGCTGGTCTGGCGGGGGCAACAATTAGTTTGTCGGTGTCGCCAGGCTGGTACAGTACACAAACGACATCGGGTCAGGGTTGGATTGCTGTAGGACTGGTGATTTTTGCCCAATGGGATCCGCTGCGGGCAGCGTTGGGAGGCTATTTGTTTGGCGCGCTGCGTCGTGGCATTCTGGATTTGCAAGGTCCGGCGACGCTGTTTGGCTTCCGTAATCCGCTGTTTATCAACTCTAATTTTGGCTTCTTTTTGCAGATGATGCCCTTCATTTTGACAATCATTGCCCTCGTGATTGGCTCCCGCGCTGTAGCCCGCAAGCGGCTTGGTGCCCCGGCTGCCCTGGGTGTCCCCTACATTCGCGGCGAGCGAGGCTTGTAGTAGGTCAATTTTTAAAAATTGACCTACAGGAAGAGCGGTACAACCTCGAATTTGTTCACATCGACCAGTCCTAAATCGGAGATGCGCAGTTCGGGGATGACGACGAGGGCCAGCAGGCTGAGCTGCATGTAGGCATTGTTGAGCGTGCAGCCGCATTCGGCCATCGCTTGCACTATGCGGGCCGCTTTCTCCGCCACAATTTCGGCTCGCTCGTTGGACATTAACCCGGCGATGGGCAGCTCCACCAGGGCAATTTCCTCATCATCTTTGAAAACAACCACACCGCCGCCCACTTTGCCTAAACGGTTGGCAGCCAGGGCCATGTTGCTTTTGCTGGTGCCCACCACAATCATGTGATGGCTGTCATGGGCCACGGTGGTGGCGATGGCGCAGCGGCTGTCAAAGCCAAAGCCAGTAACAAATCCGTTGACCACGCCACCTGTGGCTTGATGCCGCTCCACCAGGGCGATTTGGGCCACATCAATCCGCGTATCTAGCTGCACTAGACCATCTTCAATAGGCAGCACGCGCTCCTCAGCGCGGGTCGGAGCTTGGTTTTCAATCACACCGATAGTGCGTACTTTGGCGGTTTTTTTGCCCGCCGGGGCATGGATGTCGAAGGATTGGGCGGTGAGCGACTTGCCTAGGTTGACGGTGCCTTTGGCGAAGTCGGGGTAACTGTAGGCGGGGAGGTCGGTGTTGAGACGGCCGTTCTCTGCCAAAACTTCTCCATTGGCAATCACCACCTCAATAGGCAGCTCCACAAGATTGCTGCTAATAACAATATCTGCATAGCGGCCAGGGGTAATGGAGCCAATATCTTTTTCCACGCCAAAATGCTGGGCGGTGTTGAGCGTGGCCATCTGAATGGCGGTGATGGGCTTGAGTCCCTGGGCGATGGCGTGGCGCACAACGCGGTTCATGTGGCCGTCGTGGACCAGCGTGCCGGAGTGGCTGTCGTCGGTGCAGAGGATAAAGTTGCGGCTGTCTAGTCCCTGCTCGGTGATCGCTTTGACCTGGCTGGCCACGTCGTACCAGGCGGAGCCGAGGCGCAGCATCGCTTTCATCCCCTGGCGCACGCGGGCCACGGCATCTTCGGGGCGGGTGCCTTCGTGGTCGTCGGCGGGGCCACCAGCGACGTAACCGTGAAACGGCCGTCCCAAATCCAACGATGCATAATGCCCCCCAATCACCTTGCCTGCCTTCATCGTTTCTGCCATTTCGGCATGCATCTTGTCGTCGCTCATGAAGACACCGGGGAAGTTCATCATTTCCCCCAGGCCGATGATGCCGGGCCACTGCATCGCTTCGGCCACTTCGGCGGGGCCGATGGACGCGCCAGG
>JBNKLQ010000083.1:0-21861 GCA_050292445.1 Promineifilaceae bacterium (SeqCode)
TTCACGGGGACTACCCGTCGTCTGAAGCAGTTCAACCCAAACATTCAGGCGTTGGCCATGCAGCCAGACAGTCCATTCCACGGTCTGGAAGGGCTCAAGCACATGCCTTCGGCGCTGAAGCCAGGTATTTACGATGAGCAGGTAGCCGATGCGCAGGTAACGGTGCGTACCGAAGACGCGCACACGATGGCCCGCGCTCTGGCTAAAACCGAGGGGCTCTTTGTGGGCATTTCGGCAGCGGCGGCGGTAGTGGCCAGCTTGAATGTGGCCAAAACGTTAGATGAAGGCGTCATCGTGACCATCTTGCCAGACAATGGCTTTAAATATTTGAGTGATACATTGTGGCAGTAGGCGAAATCGAGATTGGGCCAATCTAATTGGCTAATATTGTCAAATAATGAGGTTAAGATTGGCCCAATCTGCACATTGACGGCACAAATCTCTTCTGTTAAGATGGCGACCGCTGTAAAAAAATCGCATATGTTTGCCTATCTTATCCAGAGAGGTTTAGGGAACGGCCCGATGACACCTCAGCAACCGCGACAGCCTAAAGCTGGCGAAATGGTGCTAATTCCGTCAAGTGCAGAACAAGCTTCTGTACCTGAAAGATAAGAAGATGGTTCTGAATTCAGACACCTTCCTTATCTTCCAGGAAGGTGTTTTTGTTTTGAGAAAACCACAGATGACACAGCTCACTATGTTTGCAGATTTTAATCTTACCAGAGGTCGTGTCATACCCGCGCAGGCGGGTATCCACTCCTCCAAAAAAGATGGATGCCTGCCTTCGCAGGCATGACAGCAGAGGTTAGGAATAGTTTGGATGTTGACACTAAGCAAAGAGATTCACGAAGCGATTAAGGCCCACGGCCAGGCGTCGTATCCGTTTGAGGGATGTGGGCTGCTGCTAGGGCAAGCCGACAATGGCAAAAATATCGTGCAAGAAATTCGGCCGATGAAAAATGTATGGCCCAACGAAGCAGAAAAACCGATTCGTTTCAGCATCGACCCCAGCGCCTGGCAAAAGGTGGAGCTGGAAGCGATGATGGCCGGTCTGGACGTGATTGGCATTTTCCACAGCCACCCTGACGATGTACCGGTGGCCTCGCCGCGTGATCTGGCCTGGGCCAGCTGGCCGGGCTATTCCTATCTGATTACCCAGGTGTTAAAAGGCAAACCGACCTACAGTCAGTCGTGGCAGCTGGCGGGGGATCGGTCTGGTTTTATTGAAGAAGAGATTGTAGAAATAGAAAAACAAAAGGACGCAGAGAAGCGCCGAGATTAGTTGAGACCGCAGAGATTTTTTGAGATAACTCAGAAAGCTCATTGCTACTCCCAAATCTCTGTATCCCGTCTTTAACAAGGAGAGAACTTATGCCTACCATTCGTATTCCAACCCCGCTACGGCCGTATTCCGGCAACAACGCTTCTGTTTCAGTAAGCGGCAATGATGTCAGCAGCGCCCTGAACGACCTGACGCAGCAGTTTCCTGACCTGCGCCAGCATCTATTTGAGGCTGGCGAGCTGCGCAGCTTTGTCAATATTTACCTGAACCAGGAAGATGTGCGTTATTTGGACGGCCCAGAAACGGCCGTTGGCGAAAACGACACTTTGATGATTATCCCCTCTATCGCTGGAGGATAATGATGGCAGGTGCGACGCACTTTGGAAGTGCGCCGCACCTATTCGGGAGAAAGAGATGAGTACCTCAAAAGAACGAAAAGTTGATCAATCTGCGCTGCGGGTAAACCAGGCATTTATCATTGGTTTGAGCCTGCTGGCCTTTATTTTGAATAACGTCTGGCTGGCGGCGTTTGTGGGACTGGTGATGCTGCTGGGAACAGCCGTTCCCACCTTATCCCTCTTCAAACACATTTACCAACACGCTCTGCGCCCTGCTGGGCTGGTGAAGCCAGATGTGATTGTTGATAACCCGGAGCCGCACCGCTTTGCCCAGGGCTTTGGCGGCGTGGTTGTGGCCCTGGCGGTGTTGACGCTAGCGGCTGGATTATCCGTGCTGGGCTGGGGACTGGTCTGGCTGGTCATTGCTCTGGCCGCGTTGAACCTGTTCCTGGGTTTTTGCGCTGGCTGCTTTGTCTACTATCAGCTCAACAAACTGGGTCTGCCCGGCTTCCGCGTCAGCCCGATCCGGTGAGCAGTAATCAGTGAGGCAGTAATCAGTATTCAGTTTATTGGCTACTGACCTACTGAATACTGGTTACTGAATACTATTAACATGATAGAAAGACTCTTAATCACCACCTTACTCATATTCATCGGCACTAGCGCCTATGCCGCGTTTAAGCGGCGGCATGTGCGGGTATTGGGCGATTTGGAAACGGCCGTTTCCCACACGCCTACCATCCTCTACTTTGCCAGCGACAGTTGTGCTGCCTGCCCCAGCCAGGCACGCTATTTGGAAAAGTTGTTGTCGCTGTGGCAGGAAGGGCTGGTAGTGCAAAAAATTGATACGGAGGTGGAGCCGGAAACGGCCGTTAAATACGGCGTCTTCACCCTGCCCACCACCATCCTCATCGACCAGCAAGGCGATGTACGCGAGATAAATTACGGCCTTACCCATACCCAAAAACTCACGGAGCAGGTGGCCGGTTTGGCAATTTAGTGACTGAAGAAAAAATTTTTCTTATTGGAGACCCTATGAGCAGTAAAACCTTGATAAACCCGGCGGCAGTGGCCGAAATGAGCCTGTCGCATGAAGAAGTAGAGCGGTACAGTCGCCATCTGATCATGCCGGAAGTGGGCATGGAAGGACAGAAAAAGCTCAAAGCCGCCAGCGTCCTGCTGATTGGCGCGGGGGGGCTTGGCTCACCCTTGGCCATGTATCTGGCCGCGGCAGGCGTTGGCCGCATTGGCCTGGTCGATTACGACGTGGTCGATTACACCAATTTGCAGCGTCAAATCATCCACGGCACCAAAGATGTGGGACGGCCCAAGCTGCACAGCGCCAAAGACCGCATTCTGGACATCAATCCACACGTTCAGGTGGATACGTATGAAATACCGCTAACGTCTGATAACGCCCTGGAACTGTTTGAGCCGTACGACATCATCATCGACGGCACGGACAACTTCCCCACCCGCTACCTGACCAACGACGCCTGCGTGCTGCTGGGCAAACCCAACGTGTACGGCAGCATTTTCCGCTTCGAGGGGCAAGCGTCCGTCTTTTACGCTGAAGAGGGGCCGTGCTACCGCTGCCTCTTCCCAGAACCACCACCGCCTGGGCTGGTGCCTAGCTGTGCCGAGGGTGGCGTCTTGGGTATTTTACCCGGCACGATTGGCGCGATTCAGGCCACGGAAGCGGTGAAGTTGATTTTGGGTGTCGGTGAACCGATGATCGGGCGTTTGCTGCTGTACGATGCGCTGAACATGGAATTTGACCAGGTGAACCTGCGTAAAAATCCCAACTGCCCCATTTGCAGCGAAAATCCAACACTTACCGAACTGATCGATTATGAGCAGTTTTGCGGGATGCCCGCCCACGATCACAGTCATTATTCGGCCGTGGAACACAGCAATGGCGACGGCGTACCGCAGATGGACCCAACGCAGCTCAAATCGCGATTGGATGCGGGTGACAGCTTGTACATTTTAGACGTGCGCGAACCGCACGAATGGGAAATCTCTAACCTGAGCCACCTGGGAGCGCATCTCATTCCTAAGGGGCAGGTGGTGAACCGCCTGAATGAGCTGGACACGGCCCAGGAAATTGTGGTGCAGTGCCGCTCCGGGGCGCGCAGCGCCGACATCGTGCGCGAGCTGCAAAAGCACGGTTTCAAGAAGCTGTGGAATCTAGATGGCGGTATCAACCGCTGGGCCAAAGAGGTTGAACCGGAGCTACCAACATATTAAACATCGCGCTCTAATTTCCCCGGAAACTGTGTTCAAGATAGTTGATTTGGGCAAAAGTTTCCGGGGAAATGTTTGGAACGCATCCTCTACTTGTTAATATCAACCATTTTACAGTTTATGCCCCCTGTATTTAGGACAATTGGTGCTTGCATCTGGTGACAACTCTCATTTATTGTGAGACACGTTGCACTAAACATTTTAGGAGGCTCACTGTGAAAAAATCCCCGATTCTTTTATTTTTTGTACTGGTTTTGCTAAGCGTGGCGGCTTGTGATGAAGGCAGCAACGGCACCGAACCACCCAGCGATCCGGCAGAGCTAAAAAGTTTCCACCTGGCGGAAACGTGTACCGGCACGGTAATTGATGTCGCGGCCGGGTACGAGGCCAGCAGCAGCGGATCACACCCCATTGTGCTGTACAGTCAAAACTCATTTAATGGCGATGTTTACGATTTGATGTTCCCGTCACAAACCAACTTACCAGAAGATTGGACCGTGGCCATTGATGGCGACTACAGCGTCGTGGAACTGGTCGGCTGCCTGGCAAGGGTCGAAACAACGCTGGTAGACACCTGTGAAGGGTACGAACTAGACGAAACCGATGAAGAAGGTACCGTCGAACTCTATGATGCTGTCTATGAACTGACGATTTACGCGCCCAAAACAGGTGAAGTAGTAGGCACCGAGACGATTGAGACGTTCATGGATGAATGCCCCTCATTTGTCATGTTTTCAACTGGCTCCGGTGAGGATTTGGTGGAAGAACGGTATGGTAACCCTGATGACGAGCTGGTAAATCTGGTAGAATCGTACGTAAATCCATAAAAACTATTATCAAAGATTGCGCAGATTTGCCAGATTTATAAATCTTTTCAATCTGCGTAATCTTTGATCCCAAACCATTAAATTCAGGAAGTTTTATGACCAAAGAAGTATGGTTCATCCGGCATGGGGAGAGCATATCGAATGCAAATCTGCCCACGACGCATCCGGCAGCATCAGAACTGACGGAGAAGGGGCACCGAGAAGCAGAATATATCGCCCAGGCGTTTACCGATAAGCCGGATTTGATTGTGGTTTCTCCGTACATTCGTGCCCGGCAAACGGCCGTTCCCACCATTGATCGCTTCGACCCAGCAAACGTCACGGAATGGCCCATCCATGAATTTAGCTACCTGCACCCGGAACGGTACAACGGCACCACCGGCCACGACCGTTGGCCGGAGGCCAAAGCATACTGGGAACGAATGGATCCGCTGGAAAAAGAGGGAAATGAAGGCGAATCCTTTACAGAACTGCTGGCGCGGGTGCAAGCGATGGACGTGCAGCTGCGGCAAAGCTCAGAGCCGTTCATTGCTATTTTTAGCCACGGCCTCTTTTTGCGCGCCTTCCTGTGGATGACCCTGACGGACATTCGGGAAGCCACTCAGCAGTCGATGGAGAAATATCTGTTCTTCTCGCGGGGCATTTCTATGCCCAACGGCAGCATTTTGAAGACACGGTTTGAGAGTGACGGCCGTATCCTCTTCAGCCCCTTCGACACCACCCACCTGCCCGAAAAACTGGGCCTGGTAGACGAGTAACCGACCATGCCCTTGCCCGCCTCATTTTTGCCCGTCTTGCACCAACTGCACACGACGCTGCACGAACAGGACATTTTGTGGGCCATCACCGGCAGCACCAGCTTTGCCCTGCGCGGCTTGCCCTTCACCCCCAACGACATCGATCTGCAAACGGATACGCCCGGCGCATACGCAGTGGAAAAAGCGCTGCAACCATTTGTCGTGCGCCCTGTCGCTTTCTCTGGCACAGAGCGGATTCGCTCCCACTTGGGCCAGCTGCGGGTGGATGGCGTGAAGGTGGAAATTATGGGCGACGTGGAGAAGTGGGTGAACGGCCGTTGGGAACCCCCACCTGACTTAACCAAACATCGTGAATTTATACAGTTCGACGGGATGGAATTACCTGTTTTGTCGTTGGCTCATGAGCGTGAAGCGTATGAGAAGATGGGACGAGTGGAAACGGCCGTTGTCCTAAATCAGTTGCTCGACTGAAAATACTAACCGCAAAGAGCGCAGAGGTTTAATTCTGAGAATGCTCTCTCCTCCGTGATTGCGATCTGCTAGTGCAAAGGAACAATGATCAATGATTCCCAATTATTTAGTCCACGAAGAAAAGTATCAACAAGCGCGAGCAAAAGGGTGGCCCGGCTGGGGTGGCCCAGAGCGAATGGCCCGAGAAAATATTTGGCTGGAACGGCTGTTTTCTTATCCGGCTGTGCCCAGACAGGGCAAAGTGCTTGAGTTAGGCTGTGGCGAAGGGCACTATTCCCGGCTGCTGGCCCAAAGAGGCTACAGCGTCACCGGGATCGACATTTCGCCAACGGCCGTTGCCTGGGCCAAAGAAAAAACAGCGGCGACAGATTACACAATCACCTTCCTCGTAGCTGATCTGACCCAACCCGATTTATTGCCGGGAGACTCGTTTGATTTAATTGTGGATGGCAACTGCCTGCACTGCATTATTGGCCCGGATCGCACCACTTTTCTAGGCAATGTCTACAGCCTGCTCAAACCGGGCGGTCTCTTTTTTATTAGCTCGCTTTGCAGCCAGACAACGGCAGCACAAATCACAGAATTTGAGGGACGGCCGTACCGCTGCCTCCCTACGCCAACCGGCTTGCAGAATGAGCTGGAAAAAGCAGGCTTTCAGGTACAACAGCTCACCGTGCATGAGGGTCAAACACACAATCACTGCACCGCCCATCTGCTGAAGCCGTAAAACTAGCTCAAGTTAACATAACCAAAGAGGTTCTCATGACCGGTGAAACGGATTTAAGCAAGATGCTCGCCTCGTTAGCGCCAAAGTTGCGGGATGAGGAGTATATTTTTTGCACATTTCCCCAGGCCACTTACGGCGATCATTCCGAACTGGAGCCAATTGCTTCATTCATGGAGGCGGAAGGCCTCACCGTGGTCATCCCCCGGCACCGCGCCGAGGCGCACGGCATTCCGTATGAAGCAGTGTTTAAGTGCATCACCCTGTCGGTGCATTCCAGTTTAGAGGCGGTGGGGTTAACGGCCGTTATCGCCACCAAACTCGCCGAAAAAGGGATCAGCGCCAACGTCATCGCCGCCTTTTACCACGACCACGTTTTTGTCCAGGCCAACCGCGCCGAAGCAACCATTTCTGCGTTAATAGACTTGACATAATTTCATCAACGCTTCACTCTTCAAAACCTTTGTGAACATTTGCACAGCTTAATATCTGTGAGAAAATACGGCAGTCAATTGGGGAAAATTGCCCACAAAAATTCACGGGAGCGACACAAATGCAAAAGCACAGTTTGATCCTCAAAATTATTTTTGTTTCATTACTACTTACACTGATTCATGATTCCACAGCATTTGCTAATCCAGGAGATATTGATACTAGTTTTGGCACGAATGGCATTGTCATAAGTGATATTGGTGGATTTGATACCGCAATTGATGTGGTCACACAAGACGATAGCAAAATCATCGTTTCTGGCACAACATTTGGGTCTTCAACCAATTTCGCTTTGGTTCGATATGATAGCGACGGTACGACGGATAGCACCTTTGGAACCAATGGCCTTGTTGTCACAAATTTGAGTACCTCCGACGTAGGCAGGGAACTTGTAGTTCAATCTGATGGCAAGATTATTGTAGGAGGCAGCAGCGAGATCAATGGCAATAAAGATTTTGCGGTTATTCGCTACAATCCTGACGGAACCTTAGACACTAACTTTGACAGCGACGGCATCGTCATAACCCCAGTTAGCGGCAATGCTGATGAGGTTTGGGGAATAGCCCTTCAAGCAGATGGCAAAATTATTGCTGTTGGCGACAGCGATAGTCAGATTGCGGTAGCTCGATACAACAGCAATGGCTCATTGGATACATCCTTTGGCACAAACGGAATTGCAACGCCCGCTGGTGGGAGCGGTCAGGCTGTGAAAATTCAATCGGACGGCAAAATTGTTGTTGCCGGGCGCAGTGGAGGGCAGTTTGCCGTTATTCGTTTAGATTCAAGTGGGACACTGGATAACAGCTTTGATTCAGATGGTATTGCAACTACTTTCATGGGAAGCGGAACTTTTGTTTCTGGTTGGGACTTAGACATTCAAGCAGACGGCAAAATTGTTACATCTGGCGCGAGTTTCAATGGCAGCAACTATGATATCTCCGTCATCCGCTACAACAGCAATGGATCTTTAGACAATTCGTTTGATTCAGATGGGATTTTTACATTTGATTCTGGTAACGGCAACGATGAAGGATCGGCTATTATTATTCAACCTAATAGCAAAATTGTGGTTGGCGGCTACAGTAACACAGGAAGTGGCGAAGCTTTTACGGTCATTCGCTTAAATTCAGACGGTACCTATGATACAAGCTTTAGCGGTGATGGAATTGTTGTTACTGAAGAGGGGCAAAGAGGGCTTGGCTTAACAACTCAAGACGACAACAAAATTTTGATGACCGGTTACAGCTCTGGAGATTATGTAACTGCCCGATATGAGGGTGACCCGGTACCAAATCTCGATAAATTTGTCTATCTACCAACTATAATAAAGTAATGGTCAAGAGCGCGGACTGCAATAGGGCGTCTCCCTCACTCTCCCTCTAAAAACCACACCCTCGCCGTCTCATCCGTCTTGAAAAAATCGAGCAGCATCGCCGCCACCTTGTCGCGGGCGGGGTCGCCAGGGTGGGTGCCGTCGTCGGCAAAGTCGCTGCACGGCCAGGTGAGGCCATCGCTGCGCGGCGTCAGGCCGTCGGCCCAGAGGTATGGCCCCCAGGCCAGCCACGGCGCGGTCACTTCCCCTTGCGCCGGGTCGTAGTTTAGCTGCGGCTCGCCGTTGATTTGCGCCTCAATAAGCCATTTTACGGCAAAGCCGGAATGGTAAGCAATCGGTTCCGGGTTGAGCGGCCCGGTGGCATAGCCGCCGTAGATGCGGCTGGCGAGATAAACAATTTTCACATTGGGGTAGCGCGCCTGTATCGTCTGGACGATGGTTTGCAGCTGCGCCTGCAAAATTTGCGGCTCCTGGGGGAACGGTTCGTTTTTCACCCCGCCCCGCGCTTCCTTGAGCCAGACCACCTGCACCTGATCCGGCGTCAGGCCGTTGTCCGTCAGCCGTTGGTCCAGCACCTGCCAGTATTCGGCGTCGGGATTTTCTGCCAACTTGTTGGAGGTCCAGCCGCCCTGCGCTCCGTTCAGAAGAACCACTGAGTCATTTTTGGCCGGATCGTCGTTGGCCAGCCGCAAAAAGGCGTTGAACTCCAGCGCTGCATTGGACATGCCAACGGAAATGAACCCAATTTTGCCATCGCCAGACGGCGACCCATCGGCGGCAAGCGGCTGGATGGCTTGTGCCTGGGCCAGCCCGGCGGCGAGATGGTCGGCGGGGGGCGCATTTTGGCCATCGGGGTAAAGTCCGCCAGATGCGCCCATGTGCAGTTCTGTGCCCAAATCGGTGAGCGGCACAAAGCCGACGCTGGTTTGCGAGCAGCCCACCAGCGGAATGGGGGTGACGACGTTGGGATTGGCACCAGCTTGTCCCGAGCCCGTCGAGGGAGCCGTATTCCCCCCACTATTGCCAAACGACACCGCTTGCAACCCAACCAGGCAATTCGCCAAACCCTCTAAATCTTCGGCCAGAGCAGCTTCTTCACAGGTGAGAACGGCCGTTGCCAACGGCCTCAGCAAATTCTCACCCGCCGCAGGCAGGCTCAAGCTCTCCAGCGCCAGCCGATTGGCCTGAATGAACGCCGCCTGCACAGCCACATCCCCGGCCCATTCTGGATCATCCGGGCGGGGGAAGGTCAACAACTGCTGCTGCGTCTCCACCAGACCAATGACCTCGGTTTGCACCTGCTGAAGCTGGGCGATGAACTCGACCCGCCCGCGCGGTGGCTCCAGCGTGACCGCTGGTAGCGGTACAGGTGTGATTGTGGATGCTGCAGTTGGGGAATTGGTGGCGCTTGGAACGGCCGTTGGCACATCAGTCGGTGCAAGTGTAGTGGTTGCTGTGGGAGAGGGATTGGCTTGGGAAACGGCCGTAGGCGTCACCATCACATCCGGCTGGCAAGCAACCAGCAACAAGCCACCAGCCACCAAAATAACTATTTGCAGTATAAGTCGAGGAAGTTTGGTCACAGAGAAAATAATCAAAGATTTCGCAGATTTCGCAGATAATAATCTATTCAATCCTTCGGCTTCGCTCAGGACAGGTTCTGCGAGATCTGCTGAAAAGATTCTTTTTAAAAACGCTTAATGATCGTCTTCCGGCACCAGATCATAACTGTACGGTTCCACGTCCGGGCCATAGTGGAACACATTGGGCACCGGGATGTAGTTACTCACAAAAGTTCGGTCTTCAATAATAACCCCATCGGCATTGTACACAATCCGTCGGATGGAAACATCCGCCCCTTCCGTAGCCCAGTCAATCTTTTCCACCGTACCCGGTTCCACCGTTTCCACATATTCCCAGCGATCCTGCTCTGGCCCCGGGACCTCGGTAACGTTGGCAAAAACCGGGTCTTCCTTCACCACGGTACGCCCCAGGCTGGTGCTGTAGAACTTAAAGGTCAATGCTTGATTTTCCTCACTGAAATAATTTTCGATGAGCAAATGATACGGTGTATTGTTGATGAACTTCATATCAACGTTAATCGTGCCATCATTAAAAACCGTGGCGTCCATGCCGTGCCCTGCCCCATCGCGATAGTAGCCCAGCATGTAACCATGCGGCAGGCGTTCCTCGATAGGAAATCCGGCAAAAAAGGCGGTCTGGTACAGCGTGGTGCTTACCTGGCACACGCCGCCGCCCACGCCGGGAATGGTCTGGCCGCCGACGATGATCAACCCTTCGGTGTAGCCATCCGCCTCGGTGATACTGCCCAAATATTTATTGAAGGAAAATTCCTCGTAGGGGGCAACCACAATGCCGTAAAAGTTGGCGGCAGCGGTGGCAATGTTGTGCTTGCGGGCATCAGACGAGCCAGAAAACCAGGTCGTCGTCTCGGTAATAAGCTCAGTGATGCCCAAGTCGGCAGCGGTAGCGTTGGCGTTGGCCAATGGCACAATATCCTTTACCACAAAGGGCACAGAGCGATTGGGGGTGTTTACCTGCGCCTTAAACTGTTCGATGGTGGCGTCGATGTCCAGTTCACGGCCGTTTACATGCGGTGCAACCAAAACCAGTTCCTTCGTGCCATCATCAAAGTAAAAACGAGCATTCACCGGCTCACGGTAGAGCTGTGTTTCAAATTGACGCAGCCAATGACGCACGGCGTTTTCATCTACAAAAACAGTGTGGGTGCTGTTGCTATCAGTCGTTTGGTTTACCTCAACGCGCAGCCAGGCAGCCAGGTCGCTGTTGCTCAAGGTGATGGGGGTCAAATCGAGATCGTCGAGCGGCTGCTGCAAATAAAACGTGACCGGACTGCCCAACATTTGCTGAATTTCGGCAGCAGCATCCCCGGCATCGTAAACGGCGGGGGCAATTTCATGCACCAGCAGTTCCACTTCCGCCGGACGGAAGCTGGCGAGCGGGCTAATGACCCGATTGCGCACGTCGGCCACATCGACAAAACGACCGGGCTGGCCCACGGCGTAGCTGGTGTCGCTGCCGCTCAAATTAAAGGCGGCGCTGACTGGGGGTTTGTTAATTTCGGCGGCTAGTTGGGCCAGACTGTTGTCCAATTGGCTTTCGTCTAAAACCAAAACCGGGGAGAGGGAACGGCCGTAATACCAACTGTCAAACATCTCCCGCCCCTGCTTAAACGGCCCGCCCGTGCGGCCCAAATCGTAAGCGGCTTGCACTGTTTGGCTCACATCAAAAGTGAGTCCCAGTTCGTTGGGCGTTTTGGCAAACTGCTGCTGCGTTTCGGGATCGACAAAGATGATTTGTTCGCTGGTGGCGTAGGTGAAGTTTTGGCTGAGGGTGGCTTCTGCCTCGGCCAGTTCCAGGCCACTGAGGTCGATGCCCAGAACGCTAATGCCGGTGAAGATACGGCCGTTGTGCCGACTCTGGTAGCTCACCAACAGAATGGCCAGGGCCACAAACAGCAGCAAAAAGCTCGCCAAAATGGGGGCTAAAAAGTAGGCGAGATTCCGGCGGGAACGGCCGTTATTCGTCATCGGTTGTGGGGCTGTTGCTTGCATAAATTTTTCTCAGCGAATTGCTCCAACCTGGAGCCTGTAAATCAGCGACCATTATAGCGGAAACGGCCGTTGTTCCAGCCGTTTCAGGCAGGTAATTACCATGTTCTAATCTGCATAGGGCAGATTGAGCATCCTCGTTCCGTTGAGTGTAACACGGCCGTTTCCCCAAACTGTGATCTTGCTCACAAAGTCCCGTTGGTCAATTTTTAAAAATTGACCTACTCGCCAACCTGGGCTTCGGCCCAAACGGTTTCAAACTCTTCAATGAAGTAGCTGGCAAACGTGGGGTCATGCACGATGAGGACGTTTTCGTCGTTGCGGCGGTTGGCGTTGTCGCTGAAATTGAACGAGCCAAAAATCACCGTACTCTGATCAATAACGAACACCTTGTGGTGCATCACCTGCGGATTGCCATCCGTCAGCACGGCCACGTTGGCCAGCCGCGCCTGGGACAGCGTTGGGTAATAGCTGAATGGCGTCTCGGAGCCAACGTGCTCAAACACGCCGCGCACAATGACGCCCGCATCGGCGCGTCCCAGCAGCGACTCCCCGATTTGCTCATCGGTGAAGGAGAAGGCCATAAACAAAATTTCATCTTCAGCCCGCGCTACCCGGCGCGAAATAATGAGGCTGATTTCCTTTTCTGAGCCAAAATAATTTTCTACTTCGATGCCACCAATGGAAAGCGATTCGTTGGGCGTGTTTTGCGGGGAATCGGGGCCAAACAGGCTGTCATCATACATCTCGTCCATTTCGGCGGTGTAGTTGGCGGCCAGCCGAGGTGAATTGATGCGCACGATGTTGTTATTGTTGCAATAAACGCCGTTAGTGGTGAAGTTCATGGAGCCAAGCCAGACGATACGGCCGTCTATCACCACAAACTTATCGTGCATCAACCCCGAGCGCTTATCCTCCACCACGCTGATGCCGTTGCGCCGTAGCCGGTTGATGCTGCTCAATGAAGCGTTGTCTGTGTCCGTCACCACGCGCACTTCCACGCCACGCTCTTCCAGGTCAATCAACGCCTGCACTATCGGCTCCGCATCCAGGTCGTAGGCGGCAATGTCCACCCGCACTTCGGCAGAGAGCAGGTCGCTGGCAATGTCCTCATCCAGCCCGCCCACGCGTTCTGCTTCAGGTGGGCAGTTAGGATTGGTAAAGTAAATTTCGTACCAGTCAGCAGGCGCAGAGGGATCTGTTACCGGTTCAAGTAGCGGCTCTCCTTGGTCTAGCCCAAACTGCTGTAAAAAATCCTGTCCGAAAATCACGGACAAGACAGCCACAATCAGCACGAGAATCGCGCCGCCAGTTTTTTTATTCATGAAACATCCTTGTACTTGTTTGAGTGTTATTTTCCCGGAAACTTCTCACAATCACCAAACCCGTTTGGAAGGTTTCCGGGAAAATGGGTTGATGGTTAATTTGGCGACGGCTCTGTCTGGATGAGCGCCAACAGGTGTTGGAAGGCGGCATCCCGGTCTTCGGCCTTACGCGCCTGGTTGAACTCGCTCACCCGACGCAAATTATCGGGGCGCAGCGGCTGGTTGGTGAGCCAGCGCAGATTTTTCAGGACGCGGGTCATGGTGTCATCCACCAGGTCAAATGCAGGCGGCTGGCCAATCGTGCCAATGAGGTCGTTCACCCCTTCCATGATGAGGCGAACGGCCGTACTATCCTTTTCCAGCAATGGGTCGGCGTCTTCATCGGGGAGGTTTTGGGTGTGAACGGCCGTTTGCTCCACCTGCACTAAACCCCACTGCAACAATTGCTCTGCTTGGTCATCCACCAAATTGCTGCGCCAGTCCGGATTTTCCAAAATTGGCTCAAACCAGCGCTTCAACCGCTGTCTCGCAATGTCTGTAATTTTTTCGTTTGATAATGGTTGCATAAATTTAGAATTTCAAATCAGGAACACAGAGTATCACAGAGATTTCGCAGAGCTTCGCAGAGAAAATCTCTGTGATACTCTGTGCCTTCTCAGCGTAACTCTGTGTTCCGCTTTTCGTTTTTAGGCATAGCCGGGCAGCAAAACAAAATCGTCATCTGCCTGAACAATGTGGTGGGGCAGCCAGGCGACGCCAAACAGGGTGACGTTGATGTTGCTTTTGGCAGGCGTAACAGGAATCGTGGTGGTGTCCTGGGCAACGTCTTCCCACTTTTCCTGAATTTCGCGCAGCGCATCTTCCGCTTCTTCTTCCAGCTCGACAATTTCCTTCTGGTAATCTTCGATTTGGTCTTTAGATTCTTCAATGTCGGCTTTGGCTTTGGCCGTCATGCGCCGCTTGGTCATGGAGGAAGAGACGCTGCGCCGCCGCTTGCTGAACAGACTGAACAACGTCTCGGCATGGGTCACCGCTTCTTCCCGCTTGCGCTGCGAATATTCAGCTTCATCTTCAGCCAGCTCGCGTTCTTCCCGCTTCAATTTGTCTTCTAGCGAATCAATCTTCTTTTCGTACTGCACCGCCACCTTCTTGCTTTCGGCACTAGATTTTTCTTTGGCGGCATCGGCACATTGTTCAGCAAAATCAGTTTCAGAAACGTTGGGGCCACCATAGATTTTAAGTTCTTCATTGGCTTTCACCTCAACTTCCAGGCTGCGATAAAGCCAATCTTCAAAATCGCGCTTCATCGTGGTTACCGTTTTGGAATCATCAAACGGTGCTTCCAACATTTGGAAGCGGGCATCCAGCACGGGAGCGCGGTCTAGCTGGCGTTCATCAATCTGCTCTGACTCATAATCTTGCCAGCGCACCACGCCACGCCGATCAGGTTGGGGAACAACGGCCGTTTGCCAAACTTCATGGTCCAAATTGTAGCGACGGTTGCTATAGCTAACATTTGCCTGGGCCACGAGCACAGGACGGTACAAAATGCCAGCGGATTGGGCAGATGGGGGTAGGGAACGGCCGTCTCGCTTCGCCGCTTCGCTCAAAGTTAAGTTTTGTGGCAGAAAATACTCCTCTGTTCGCCCTGGCACACCCGGTTTGGCCGTTTCACCCGGCAATTGGGGAGATTGGGAATTGGAGTAGCGTTCTTCGAACCCTGGAGATTGGGCGGTTTCCAGCGCAGGCGTCGTCGCCGCCAACTCTCCACTTTTCACTTCCAACTTTTCTGAATACTGATCACTGATTACTGATAACTGGTCATCGGCTCCCGCCAACGCATTCAACGCCGGAATCTGGTCCCGCGTCACCGGCCCGGCTAAATAATTCATCGCCCAGCGGGTTTGGAAAAGCGACGGCTGCTTATCGTGTACGTTGCGCAACAGGAAAACGCGCTTACCCAGCGCCGAAATCAAATCATCATAGACGCGCCGGTCGAAGCCACCGCTGGCGGCCGTGGTCAAGCCATCCAGCAGACGTGCCTTATCCTGCTCTGTGCCCAGCTTGCCTATGAACCACGTTCCGGCATTAGACAGCGCCTTGTAGTCCACATCGACCGGGTTCTGCGTGGCCAAGACCATGCCCACGCCAAAAGCGCGGGCCTGCTTCAGCATCCGCAGCATCGGCTCCTTGGAGGGCGGGTTTGCAGTGGGGGGCAGGTAGCCAAAAATCTCATCGAAGTAAACCAGGGCGCGCAGCGTGGTGCTGCCCTTCTGCGCCCGCATCCACGACTCTACGGCCGAATAGAGCAAGGTCACAAAAAACATCCGTTCCGCTTCAGAGAGATGGGCAATGTAGAAAATGGTGTGGCGGGGACGGCCGTCTGGCGTATAGAGCAAACTAGCCACGTCCAACGGCTCACCTTCAATCCAGGCCTGGAAGGCCGGGGAGGCCAAAATGTTATTCAGCATCATCGCCAGCTCAAAACGATCTTTTTCCGGGAAGAAGGTGTTCACGTCAAAAACACCCAGCTTGGTAAACGGCGGCGCTTGCGTCTGCATGATGAGCGACGCCAAATCGAGGTCTTGTCCCTGGCTCCAGGCGTGTTCAAAAATGTTGGCCAGCAAAATGTGCTCCCGCGCCCGCACCGGATCGATGTCCTTCAGCCCAACCAGTCCCAGCAGGGCGGTCACAGTGCCAGAAATCTTCTCACGCAGCAGTTCGCGATTATCGTCCCAAGGGATGTCAGGCGCTTTGAGGGAAGCTAAAATGCTGACGGGCAGCCCAGCGTCTGAGCCGGGCGTGTAGATGGCAAATTGGGCAGAATCCTTGAGCTTTTGCAGGCGGTCTGGGGTAATTTCCCAATCAGCTAAACCGTTGCGCCAGAGAGCGGCCGTTTCTTCCGCAGCCTGCTCTACTGTTTTCCCCTCGCGCCGGGCCTCGTTGGCGTTGACCCACGGCTGGAAGTCCGTCGGGGCCAGGTCGGGGAAGTGCATCAGCGCGTTGGTGATGTCCCCTTTGGGATCGATCATCAAGGCAGGCACGTTGTTCAGGGCGGCTTCTTCCAGTAAGTCCAGGCACAGGCCCGTCTTGCCGGAGCCAGTCATGCCCACCACCACGGCATGCGTTACCAAATCATCTGGATCGTACAGCAGCGGTTGCTCAGTTTTTTCGTTCGTTTTCGCGTCTACGACGCGGCCTAAGTAAAATTTCCCATCAGTGTCTAACATAATTTCGCCTCCGGCTCCAGTTTACCGCAAGATTTAGTACAATTACAATTTCCCGCGTAAGATCGAGCCTTTCATCACATGAGGATAATCTAATGGCACAAATTTTGGTTTGCGGACACACAAATATGGAAACAACGGTCGCCGTAGAACAGTTCCCCATCGAATACACGCCGATGCGCTACCCGTTTTTTGGTATTCAAACGGCCGTTGCCGGGGTGGGTTACAACATTGCCAAAGCGCTCACCACGCTGGGCAGCCCGATCAACTTCCTCTCGATGGTGGGCAGCGACGTTGCCGGAGAACAGGTGCGGCAGCAGGCCCAAACGGATGGCTTGGGCACAAAGTATATCGTTTCCGGAATGCCACAAACGGCGCAATCCGTCATTTTGTACGACAAGCAGGGCAGGCGGCTGTGCAACACAGATTTGAAGGATGTGCAGCAACGGCCGTATCCCCCCGAATTGTTCCAAGAAGCGTTACAAGAAAGTGATTTGGCTATTTTGTGCAATGTGAACTATACACGGCCGTTCCTCGCCCAGGCCCAAAACGCAGGCGTCCCCATCGCCACCGACGTCCACACCATCGCTAATCTCAACGACGACTACAACCGCGACTACATGGCCGCCGCCACCATCCTCTTCATGAGCGACGAACATTTGCCCCTGCCCCCAGAGCTGTGGGCCAAAAAGCTTCAAAACGAGTTTGGTACCGAAATTGTGGTGCTTGGGTTAGGCGCAAAAGGGGCCCTACTTGCGGTAAAGGCCGACAACTTCTGCGAACGATTCCCTGCCGTGCAAGTTCGCCCCGTCGTCAACACCATCGGCGCGGGGGATGCCCTTTTCTCCGCCTTCAACCATTTCTACCGCACCAGCCACAACCCCTACACCGCCCTGCAAAAAGCGATCCTCTTCGCCGCCCACAAAATCGGCAGCGACGGCGCAGCCGCAGGTTTTCTAACCGCTGACGAGGTTGATAACCTAGCTAACCGAATTGGAAAAGGATACGAACCATAGTCTTTATCAAGTTAAGAAAGTTAACTGAGGGGATGATCACAGATATTTAAGCGGAATACCAAAAATGCTTGCAGCTTTTCTTAAACAAAAACAATTGCAGACCCAAGTTTTATTGATTCTTCACTAGCACGAATCAACCTTAAACAAGTAAATGATTCTACACCATACCGTTGCCATAATTTGTGCCCACTTTCTGGATTATCAGCAGCATCCCATAAAGCCTCACTCTCATGATTCATATCAAGTGGCAATTCCAATTTATCAGCCAGAAATTTACACTCATTAAGCAATTGGTGACTTGAACCAACCGCCCCACCAAAAATAACTTTATCCTGAATTACATCACCAAAATCAACTGGCAAGTAAAATCCCTCGGCATCACTGTGTATCAGCAGGTGTTGAAACCTTAGATTGAATTGATGTGGCTTATTAAACAGTCGTTTCCATTTGCTCTTTGACGATTGCTGAGAAAGCGAATCATAATATTTCTTAAGCATTTTGTCTTGAGAAGCTCTTATATCTTTGGAGATAGGTTGTGGTAGCTGATCATTGAATGCTAAATGAGCTGCAACTCTACGAAGGTTATGTAGACCAGAGTATCCCCACATATCGCAAGACCATGTTTTCTGAGAATTTTTCAAAATAGTTGGCTCATTATGAGTGGGTAACCTATGTTCTTCCAAGATGAGGTTCAAATACTCAAATTGTTTCTTGTAGGTGTCGAAACCCTCAGGATCATGTACTTTTAAAAATGCAAGTAATCCAATTTCTAATGCAAGACCCATACCAAGTCCTTCTCTTTTGATTTACTCACTAAAAAATATCTTGTAGATGGCAATTTATGTCACGCGCTTAACGCAAATATGGCAGTCTTATTGCCATTTTTGAAAACAAATTATCATCTAGCGCTTGATCCGCGCTGCCTGGCTGCGCAATTCCACAAAAATAGGGTGCAGGCAAGCGATTACTTCAGCCAGGCGCTGGCCAATTTGGGCCTGGTGGGCAGCCGTGTACGCTTCGGCGGGCACCACTTCGTACACCTTGGTCCAGCCTTTGTCCCACATTTCGGCCTCAAACGATTCGCCTAAGGTGTCTTTAATCTCAAACAGGTGGCGACGAAAGCCCAGCAGTAAAAAGCGGTTGAGCTGCTTGTCGCTGGACTCAAAATGAAAGCCGATTTCCCAGGCGTCCCGCCGCGCCACGCGGGATAGTTCGTAATGCAGGCGTGTCTCGCCAAAGTGGAATTGAATGATCCAGCGCCACGGCTGCCGCACCTGGATAGTTTGCAGCTTGGATGGTAAATGGGGAATCATCACCTCGGGCAGCGTTTGCAGGAATTTTTTATGAGACATTGTTTTCATCCTGGGCAGTGTAGTAAATCACAAGGAATTCTGCAAAATAACCAGCTCGACTCAATTCCCTGTGACTTACCCAGCCAAAATACGGCCGTAAACCCACCCACGCATACCTCGTTTTTTCACGCAATTTATGCGTAGGTGTTTTGCAGAATTGATTACAATGGAAACCGGTCAACTGTAGATTGCCCTACATCAGTTCTATTTCCTTAACATGAAATCTGATCAAGAATACAGTTGACAGCGATGTATAAAATTTCTGAAAGAGTATAAAAATCAGGGACGTACCCATGAATAATCAACTGATTGAAAGACAAGAAGCCCGGCTCGCTGCCCTTTACGATGTGAGTTCCCAGCTGGGCAAGTCGCTGGATCTGGGCGAAGTGCTAAACCAGGTCATGGATTCCATCATCCAGCTAACTGGCGCAGAACGTGGCTTCCTCATGCTGTACGATGCCGAACAAGGCCGCCTGCAAACCCGCGCCGCCCGCAACTTCGACCAGGAAACCATTGAAGCAGATGCCAGCAACATTAGCAAAACTGTTGTTGAACGGGCCATCCAAACGGGCGAAGGCATCTTGTCTAGCAATGCCCAGGAAGATGATCGCTTTTCTGGCCAGGAAAGCGTGGTGGGTTACCAATTGCGCTCCATCATGTGTGCCCCCTTGCAGGTGCGCGGCCAAAAGCTGGGTGCCGTTTACGTCGATAACCGCCTCTTCAGCGGCGTCTTTGAAAAAGATGATCTTGGCTTGCTGGTGACCTTTGCTAACCAGGCCGCTATTGCTATTGAAAACGCCCGCCTCTTCACCCAAACCGACCAGGCACTGGCCCGCCGCGTGGAAGAACTTTCCCTTTTCCAGCGCATTGACCAGCAGCTCAATCGTTCGTTAGAACTCAATCAGGTACTGAGCCTGTCGCTGAACTGGGCCATTGCCCTGACAAACGCTGCCGGTGGCTCGATTGGCTTGTTTGAGGATGTACTCAGTGAGGACACCGGGCTGCTGAACAGGCCAATTGGTCGGATTTTGCGCCTGATGGTCTTCCGGGGTGAAGAAACACACAGCGAATCCCGATACGTGGAATTAGATCATCCCATTGTGCATCAGGTGATGCAAGATAACCGCTCCGTGCTCACCCGCAACGTGACGGAAGAAGAATCCGTGGATGGCACCCCGGCCAGCGTTCAGCTGGCCGTGCCGATCGTGCAAGATGGCGAAATTTCCGGCCTTATCACTCTGGAAACGCAGCAAAATGTAGAAATCAATCGGGAAGATATTGCCTTTGTCGAACGTCTGGCAGACCGGGCAGCAGTGGCCATTAAAAATGCCAAGCTGTATGAGGCCATTCAGATGGCCAACAAGGCTAAAAGCGATTTCATCTCCCTGGTTGCCCACGAGCTGCGGGTGCCCATGACCTCGATCAAAGGGTACACCGACTTGATGAATGCCGGGTTGGCCGGACCATTAAGCGACCAGCAGAAGCAGTTCTTGGAAGTAATTCGCCGCAATCTCACTCGGATGAGTTCGTTGATTAGCGACTTGTCTGACATTAACCACATTGAAAGCGGCCGTATGAAGTTTGACCTGAAACCATTTGACCTGCGCGAAGTAGTAGCCGATGTGGCCGACAGCCTACGCGAACGTATCAGCAACCGGGAACAGACGCTGCACATCGAAATTGAAGATGAATTGCCGCCAGTCTATGCTGATACCAACCGCATCGCCCAGGTGATCTCCAATTTGATGAGCAACGCCAACAAGTACACGCCTGAAGGTGGCGAAATCATGGTACGGGCCTGGCCCAACGGCCGTTCCGCCCACGTCAGCATTCAGGACAACGGGGTGGGTATCTCTGAAGAAGATCAGCAAAAACTGTTTACCCAATTCTTCCGCGCTGAAGATAAAGCCGTACGCGAACAGCCCGGCTGGGGCTTGGGCCTCTCAATTGTGCGCCGCATGGTGGAAGCTCAGGATGGTGAAATCAGCTTTGAAAGCAAAATAGGAGAAGGAAGTACATTTACTTTTACGATTCCTTTGGCTAAGATGGAGGGAGCAGATAAAGTTAACGATAGCAGTGAGCAATCGTGAGGAAGGTTAGACATGGAAGAAAAGCCATCGGGATTAAAATTGTTGTTGAGTTATGAAGTGGAAGACATCAATTTGCAGGCGTACCAGCAATTTGTGATGCAGCGGTATGTGCCTGCCATGCAAATGATGGGCTTCCAGGTGAGCGAAGTGTGGCACACCGCCTTTGGTGACGCGCCAAACCGGCTGGTTGGCTTTGTTTGCCGCGACCGCCAAACCATAGATGATCTGCTAGACAACGAGATGTGGCTGACGCTTAACAGCCAGCTAGAGCAGTACGTTACCGATTTTAGTTATAAAGTAGTGCCCTACCAGCGGGGCGTTTTTCAAATGTAAAAAGTGGGCGAGTTTGCGAGTGGCGGGTTACTAATAAACTTGCCACTCGCAAACTCGCATACCTGCAAACTCTCCCAGTAGTTATGAAAAAACATAAACTTCTGCTGTACGACCAGATGAGCCGCCGGATGCGAGGCAAGCTGCTATGGCTGGGCCTTACCCTGCTGGTGCTGGCAGTGGTTGATTTATTACGGCCGTTCCTTGGCGCGTACTGGTATCTACTCTGGCTGGTGCTGGGGGTGATAGCTGTGTTGTGGGTCTACTACAGTATCTTGCTGCGGCGGGCTGGCGTGGTGGTCACACCCGGCTATCTACTTTTGCGCGGGCCGTTCAAGCAGGTGAAAATTAGTTACGGCCGTATGGACACGGTCACCTCCACCCAAATGAGCCAGCATTTTGACTTCGACGCCCTTAAAGCACGCGAACGCAGCCTGGTGAGACCGTTCATTGGCG
>JBNKLQ010000084.1:0-21845 GCA_050292445.1 Promineifilaceae bacterium (SeqCode)
TGAAAAGTGGTGTGAGATCCATCGTACCTCAGGCCATGATCTGAAAGAGTGTAAAACTTTTCTGAATCAGAAGAAGATGCCACCGCCAACAGCGCCAGCGCCACAGCCACAGCAAAATTCGCCTCCCGTACTGGGCGAAAAAAAAGGCCAAAATAAAGCCCCAGCCCAGCACCGGTCAAAATATATTGCCGCAGCAGCCCTGAACGCACCTTTGGTTTAGGCATGTTGCGCTTGCTCCGTCTGCCAAAACGCTTCCACAAGCGCCGCCTCGGCCGCAGCGGTCCAAACATCACCGTTACCCAACTTCTCGGCTACAGCAGGATATTTTTCTTTTAGTTCGGCCAAACTCAGCAATGGCAGGCCGCTAATCTGGGGGAAGATAACCACCTTGCCCGGATAGCGCCCTTCCATCATCGCCTCCACGCCGTCGCGGGCCGCTTCCATGCCGCCCACGGCCGCCACTGACCGATTAGGCGACAAATCGCCCGCTACCGTTTTGGCAATCACCGTCGCCTGGTCGGACAAAGCGGAGCCGGAAGTGCCGGTAAATTGCGCGTTATGCAAATAAACTGCGCTCATGTCCAGCGCCGCCATCGTGCCGTTAGGCACCCCAGCAAACAGGACCAACATGCCGTCCGGGGCCAGGTAAGTGCCCGCTTCAGCCATCAGCGGCGCGACGGGCACGCATACCACCACGTCATCGGCACCAATTTGATCGGTGGCATTTAGCACAAAATCGCGCAAAGATTCTTCTTCGGCGGCCGGATTAAAAGTAAGCAGTTGCTTGCCGTTGGCCTCAGCCAGCGGGCCAAACAGCGCATTCAAAGCCGCCAGCCGCATCTCGTTCACCTCAGTGGCAACGACGAGTTTAGGGCCATTTTTCAGCTCGATGGCCCGTTGCACGTGCATCTGCCCCATGGGCCCACCAGCCCCCACAAAAACGGCCGCTCCCCCCGGCAACAAATCACAACGATTGCGCGCTTCACCATAAGAAGCGGCAATGTCTGGGCCAGGATTGCCCACGTAGGCAGTGTAATGGTAATGAATCCGCCCCACGTCAATTTCCACTTTGCCATCTAACGGCGAGTCGCCCACCAGGTTAAACGTGCCCCGAAAAGCAGTCAGCTTGGCAGCTTCGCTCATCCGCTCGGCACTTTGCGGGGAAAGCATGATGATGTCGTCGAACCCCTCGCCATCAGTCAGTTCAGCTTTGAGTGCGGGGAAATCAGACGGCCGTAACCCATCCCGCACAAATATCTCTACATTAGCCCCCACTTTTTGCCGAATGAGCGCTTTTACTGTACCCGACACATCGCTCACAACCACCAGCGATGGCGTAGGCAACTCACTAGAAAACGTATAGGCTGTCTCATCATCTTTCTGACCAATGACCCACAGCCTACCACCAGCCTTGGGCTGCAAACGACGGCGCTGCGTGTAAGATGCTTCCACACAAGCCCACGGCTCGGTCAGGGCCGTTTCGGCATAACCCAAATCATCGGTCAGGGGTAGCACGTATGCGCCGTCATCGGCATCCAGCACTTCTGGGCCGATGAGGTGATATTGAGTGAGTCCGCCGGGAATGGTGTAGCCGTAGGCTGTGGAACGGCCGTTTTGGTAAATGTCCGGTTGAATGGCCAGCCGCTGCCCAGGATGGTATTGATTCTGCAAATCCTTGCCTACTTTAATGATGGTCAACGCCGCCTCATGGCCCAGGCGGGTCGGCTCCTCAGCAAGATTGCGATTGTACAATTTGGGATGGGCACCCCCTTGGCGAATCAGCTTTACGTCAGAAAAGCACATGCCCACGCTGTCTACGCGAACAAGCAGTTGGTTATCGGCCGGTTCAGGAATGGGGAACGATTCGGGACGGCCGTTCCTCCCGATGTTTTCAATCCCCGCCCCATACATATTCCAGGACCAGGTTTTATCAGGCAATGGTGCCTGACCTGTCCGGTACAGTTCATATTTTTTTGTCATTTTGTCACTCCCCGCTTGTCATTTCGAGCCGCTTTTTGGCGAGAAATCTTTCTAACCGTGCAAATAATAAACCTGCAATCGTGTCAGAGATTTCTCACTTCGTTCGAAATGACAAGGTAAGGTTCTTCGCGATGATTATTTGATCATCTTTTTAATTTATGAAAATCCGCGAAATCTTTGATTATTTTCTTGCTCAAATCCCCTAATCACCCACTAACTCCCGCACCTCGCGTGCGGTGGCGCAGGCCAGGGCTTTGGCAGCCAATTTTTGCGCCGCCGCATGGTTTAGGGTACGAATTTGCGCCTTGACCATAGCAATGGATGGAACGCTCACACATAGTTCATCAACGCCCAGACCTAACAAAATCGGCGCGGCTTGCGGATCAGCGCCCAGCGCGCCACAAACCCCCACCCATTTACCCGAGGCTTGAGCACCACGTACGGTGGCATCAATCAGGCGCAGCACGGCGGGGTGCAATCCATCAGACTTGCTGGCCAGGGTCGGGTGCATGCGATCCATCGCCAGCGTGTATTGGGTCAGATCATTGGTACCAATCGAGAAGAAATCGACTTCCTTGGCAAACAGATCGGCCATCAGGGCGGCCGAGGGAATTTCTATCATGATACCCACTGGCACCTCAGGCGCGTTAAGCTCGGCCCGAATTTCGTCCACCATCGCTTTGGCCGCGTACCACTCAGACAAATCGGCCACCATGGGGAACATGATGCGCAGTGAGCCATAGCTGGCTGCCCGCAAGATGGCCCGCAGCTGCTCCTGCATGAGTTCAGGCCGGTTTAGGCAAAGACGCAAGCCCCGTTCACCCAAGAATGGGTTATCTTCCGGCGGTACTTTCACATACGGCAGCGGTTTGTCACCACCAATGTCCAATGTGCGGATGATGACCGGCTTGCCTGCCATCGCCTCAGCAATTTGACGATATACCTCAAACTGCTCATCTTCAGACGGCGGCGTGGCCCGATCCAGGAAGAGGAATTCGGTTCGCAGCAGCCCCACGCCCTCGGCACCAGATTGGTTTGCCTTTTGGGCATCAGCCACGCCGCCGATGTTAGCGGCAATTTCCACCCGGTGATTGTCCAGGGTGATGGCTGGCTCGGCAGCTTTTTCACGGGCCGCTTGCTGCTGCTGATTTGCCGCAGCTAGTTGTTCCTGCGCTTCTTTTTGCGCCGCTTCATCAGGATCAACCTGGATGATGCCATTGCTGCCATTGAGGATTACGGCCGTTCCATCCCCAATCTCCAACAACCCATCCCCCGCACTCACGACTGCAGGCAAATTCAACGCCCTGGCAATAATGGCTGAGTGCGCGGTAGGCCCGCCAACGGCCGTGGCAAAGCCCAGCACCTTTTGCGGGTCCAGCGTCGCCGTGTCAGACGGCGTCAAATCGTGTGCAATAACTACTACAGGATGATCGGGCCATTGCACATCGCCGGTGTCGTCGCCAGCTAAAATCTTCAAAATGCGGTTGCCCACATCCCGAACATCGGCGGCGCGGGCCGCCAGCAGCGGATCATCCAGCGCGGCCAGCTGGGTGGCCTGCTCTTCGATGGTGGCCTGCCATGCCTGCCCCGCAGCTTGCTGCGCCTCTATTTTTTGCTGCACAGATTCCAGTAAATCATCATCGGTGAGCAGCTCGCGGTGGACATCAAAAATGGCGGCTTCATCTGGAGCCTGGGCCGCCACCTTCTGGCGCAGGGTAAAGAGTTGTTCCTGCCCATGGGCAAGCGCGGTTTCCAGACGATCCTGTTCGGCAGCCACGCCAGCAAATTCATGGGTGAGAGTAACGGCCGTTTGCCTTAACTGAAACACAGGGCCAATGGCCAAACCAGGGGCAGCGGCCACGCCACGCAAACCATTTTTGGGCAGTGGGTCTACGGTGGCTGCTGGTTTGCTGGGGGTAGGCTTTGCAGCCGGTTTTGGTTCGTGATCGCCTTCTCCCAGGCCAGTGGATATGGCCGTTTCCAGCGCTTCAGCGGCCAATGCCTCATCTACCCCATCCAGCTCTACCTGGATGGCACCGCCATGTTTTACGCCCAGGCCCAACACGGCTATCAAGCTTTTGGCATTCACCTTTTTGCTGCCGTGCAGCACACGAATGTCAGCTTTGAACTGCTTGGCGGTTTTAACAAACACTTTAGCTGGTCGGGCATGAAGCCCGGTAGCGTTGTCTATGACAAAGTTTAGCTGTTTCACAACTTCACTTCCTGTTGTTGATTAGATATGTAAGGTTGTCATTCTGAGCAAAGCGAAGAATCCCTGCGGCGCAACATAGAATGCACACTTGATCCGCGAGCAAAGGTTCCGATAAGCAAAGTTTAGAGGGATTCTTCATTTCGCTGCGCTCCCTTCAGAATGGCAAAATGCCCCTGTGCAACCGCTTGGCGTATAGTGCCCAAAAATTTCGGTGCACCTACACGCCGTCTGGCACCCCGTTCAGGCAATTCATGATCAAATCAGCGTCCGTTGTTTGGGCCAGCTGATCCGCCATGTCCGGGTCTTCAATCGCCTCGGCCAGGTTAGATAAAACCGTCATATGTTCATCCGAATTAGCGGCAATGCCAATGATCAGATAAGCCAACTCATCCTCATCATCATCGTCCCAAGACACTCCGGCGGGAACCTGCAACACAGAAATACCGGTTTGCTTGATGTGCTCCCGATTTTCATATTGTCCATGAGGAATGGAAACGCCATTCCCCAAGTAGGTAGACATAGTAGTTTCACGCGCCAACATACCATCCACGTAGGGTGCAGTCACGCAGCCGCTCTCTACCAGCAGCGCCCCGGCCTGCCGAATCGCGTCTTGTTTGTTTACGGCCGTTGCCTGCAATTTAATCCTGTTTTTCTCCAAAATCGCCATTTTACCCCCCTACAGTATCTTCAATATTGCCATTTTCCACAAAGGCATTTACCAGCTTATCAAAAGCAGGATCATTCAAAAAGTGATTAAACGTGACCACAACTGCGTCAGGCACACGATTCCGCACCACCTTGGCCAAACCTTTATGCACAACGACCACTTGCGCATCATCAGGGATAGCCCGGGCCGGTTTATGCACTACGGATACGCCGGATACATTAGCCTTCTTCAGCTTCTTCTTGAGTGCATTCACACTCATCAGGCTGGAACCCATGCCCGCTTCGCAGGCCAAAATAATTGTTTTAACGTTTGCAGCTACAATTGAGTCTGCCATTATTAAACCTCTTTTACAAAAGGGACACAGATAAACAGTGATTGACACTGATTTTTTCTTTTTAATCTGTGTTCATGGTTCGGCTTCGCTCAACCACCTTGAGCAGTTCACCACAAGCCTGTGAAAATCTGTGTCCCATTATTTACAATAAATAAATTATGCGAGTCCGGGAACGCCAGCTGCCTCTGCTTCCATCTCTTCAACTTCTTCCGATTCTTGTACTGGGCGTACCCGCAAGAGCACAATTCCCACAGCAGCCGCTGCAACCACCCCAATGAGTACACCTGTGAGGACAGCAAAATGCTGGCCACGCGGAATCACCGCCAGGTAAGCAAAAATGGAACCGGGTGATGGTGTGGCCACCAGCCCAGCATTGGTGATCGTGAACCACAAGTCAGCGGCCAAACCACCAGAGATAACGGACAAAATCATGATGGGGTGAGCCAACACGTAGGGGAAATAAATTTCATGGATGCCACCCAGAAAGTGGATAATCATCGCCCCAGGAGCGGACTCTTTAAGCAAACCTTTGCCAGCCACGTAATAAGCAATGAGCAAGCCTAACCCTGGGCCAGGATTGGTTTCCAGCAAGAAATGGAGCGCTCGGCCCGTTTCTTCGGCGGCGGCAACACCCAACGGAGCCAAAACACCATGATTCAAAGCATTATTCAGGAATAAAACCTTGGCAGGCTCAATAATGATGGCCGCCAGGGGCAGCAAGCGTACCGACACCAAAGCATCTACCAGCGAACCTGCGGCATCACTAATTGCCGTGACGACGGGGCCAATCACCACATTACCAATGATTGCCAAAATAACAGCTAAAATTCCGGCGGAAAAGTTGTTGACCAACATTTCAAAGCCAATGGGGGTTCGATCTTCCAGGGCCTCATCAATCTTTTTCATGGTCCAGCCGCCAAGCGGCCCCATGATCATGCCGCCTAAAAACATGGGAATGTCTGCGCCAACCACGACACCCATTGTGGCCGCAGCCCCAACAACCCCACCGCGAACGCCATGTATCATTTTACCACCAGTGTAACCAATCAGAATCGGCAGCAAATACAGAATCATGGGACCAACCATTTCCGCAAATTTTTCATTGGGAATCCATCCCGTGGGAATGAAAAGGGCCGTAATCAGCCCCCAGGCAATAAAGGCCCCCATGTTGGGAATAATCATCCCGGCTAAAAAACCACCAAACTGCTGTATTCTTTCTCTCATTTCACCTCTCCTTGAAAAATAATATGAGTAACATTTTGCTACCGGTGCATTTGCAACAGGTAGCCTGAACCATCCGAACCCCTAGACGGAATCCGGTTAGAAAACCAGAGATAATTATCGTGAAATTGTGGCTATCTGTTCTTGTTCACGACGGCCGTTAGGCTAACCATTGACTAATCACCGAAATATCTTCGGCAGATAGTAGTGGGTGAACTTGTATCACTGAAGAATGCTCTGAAAAATCCTTGGGCAGCGGCACGGTTGTTATAACGAGATGTGCCGACTGCATTTGCTGCGTGTCCAATTCGCGCAGAGATAAGACTTCTAATTTGCCCAGTCGAGGGAACCTGGCTTTTAGGCGAGCAACTAGCAGTTGGGCTGTAGCCATGCCGCTGGGGCAAACCACAATAACGCGGGTGAGTCGGTCCGGCCGTTCCCTAATAAAAGCGGCGCGCAAGAGCAAAACCAGATTATTGACCTCATCCTCAGGCAAATTGATGCCAATTTCTGTACTTATTTCCTCGGCCAATGTGGTAGCAATTGTCGTCTCAAAACCATATCGTTCAGGCAAATTTCTGATGTAGCCGATAGACGGGGCCCACAACTCAAACCGTTGGCGCATAAAGGCCGGTATGAGGTGAGCTGCCAATCCTTCTTTTAAAGAAGTGTCTGACTGCATGGCCGGCACACGATAAGCCTGGGCCACGCCGTGCATCAGGCTGCTCAGTAAAACCCCAAACGGCTCGTCCATTTCCAGGTCGGTGGGCCAAATACCACTGCGCGAACCGGAAAGAAGATGCATCGTCAGGTAAGCAGTTTCACAATCCTGCTGTTTCTCTGGTAAGCTAATCTCTAACTGCGCCAGCATCTCAGCCGCAACCTGCCACACTTTATTATGTACCTGCTTGTTAAAGTTAGGATGGATTGTATTTGCAACTTGCCCGTTTAGAATACGTTGCTTTTGTATAGCAATGACCAATGCCAGGTAAAGAACAGCGTTGTCGGTGAAACGGCCGTTCAACACCATCTCCGCATAACCTATCAGGGCCATCGCCTGCTTGGTATCCCATTGATCCACCAGATGCTTCACATGGTTGGCCAGCGGCATCAAGTCCGCATCATTGGCCAGCTCATACACCAGTCCAGCTGAATGAGACATCTGCATGAGTGGATCGCTGAACGTAGTGTCTCCCCAGGCAATCGCAGCAATGCCTTGTCGCTGCTGAGGCTCACTGCCTACCAGCATAAAGCCATAATTGGGCCGTCGTTCCAATGTCAGGTCAAACGCTTCAATCCACGCTTCAACCAGGTCTAAATCTTTTAGCAGCGTGGTGCGCGACACCCCGCTTTCCTGCTGCAGCTGATACAAAATTAAAGGTTCGGCAACCGTCAGTAAGTTTAAGACCAACAACTGCTGCCGCTGCCCCGGCGTCAGCTGCAAGCGAATGTTCTCCTGCGCCGCCAGTTCAGATAGCAAGCTTTCGCGATAGTCGGGAGCACAGGTCACCTGTACACCAACGCCTGGAATCATGTCCAGATCGGCGTTGTGTTCAACCAGCCATAACTTGATTGGCTTCAAACTATAGGTCACCTGTCGTGGCGTTAGCCCGATTTGGCGACCTACATCTGCAGTGACAACGGCCGTCTTCGCCGTTAGCAGATAGTGAAGCAAATCCCGTTGGCGTGTCGTCAGCGAAATCATTGACTCAATAATGGTCTGTTACCTACTTTCTTTTATCGATTGTGGGTCTCTCTTCCGAACGGCATCATTATATAGGCAACATTGCCAAAACCGGAGAGGTAATTGTTGTCAGTTTTTACCAAGGAGCTTTGACAAAAGTTGACTAATTTGTGAGAAACGCGGAAAGGGTCGTAAAAAATGAGGGTTTTGGGGGCTTGTAATCAGGTAATTGAGTAATGGCGCAATCACTCAATTACCTGATTGCATTTGCCTAGCCACCATACACTAGCTGCAATATCTGAGGTGTTATATACGCTTCTACCAGCGCTGCCAGGAACAAAAACGGAATACCAAGTCCCAAAAAGATGCGCCAGAATTCGGCCGCACGCAGAATAAACATCTCACTTAAAGAGCGGTTGGGCAGCGGGGCAAAGGTGACTGTTTGCCAGCGCAGCGCCGCCGCGCCAATAAGCAGCAGCACCGGCAGCTCAACAATCGCATGAGGGATAACCGAAGCTAGTAGAAATTGGAAGGGGTTTTCACCCGCCAGATAAAACTGCATGGCGATGAAGCTGAGTATTCCCCAGGGCAGCATGAAAATGAGAACTCCCAGCACACCTAGGGTAAAAATACCTAAAATCGTTTGCAGCAGCACGGCACGCACGTTTTGGCCCACAATAAAGAGTGGCAATGCCTTCAGGTACACTTCCAAGCCCGCTAAATTAGTAAGCATATTTTGGCCGCTCAACTCGTTTTTTAAATCTTCGGGGAAGGGATATTGCCGGGCCATGAAGACACCTATCACGGCTGCACCCGCCACGGCAAGCAGCAGTGCCCCCATCCCCGGCAGCAGGCTGGGCACAAGCGCAATGGTTTGCCGGTACCAGGCGATCGGATTGGGGAAACGGCCGTTTCCTAGCTGTGTCTTCCCCGAAAAATAACCCCAAAACTGACGCACCATCCAACCCAGGCGAATCTGATCAATGTCCCGTCCCAGCAGTTCCTCCCGGTTAAATAGGGAAAGCCCCATGCGCATGAGGACAACGGCCGTAATCGCCAAACCGAGCAGCAGCCACCACAAACCATCATGGTTGCCCCAAAACAGCGCCGCCGCCTCTGCCTGAATCAAAATAGCCATCGGCACGATGATGAAGCTGGCCAGCAAATTGGCCGCCCGTACACTGGTGGCCTGGCTGGAAACCACCACCGCCCCGGCCACCATAATGATCCCCTGAACCGTTGTCAGCAGCAGGGTTTGGGCCACCAGCTGAAACTCAGGCCGCCAATCGATGCTGAAATAGAGGCCAACCATGTAAACCAACATGCCTAAATAACTGGCTGAAAGCGGTGGCACCAGCGCCGCCACCATCTTGCCAGCGTACAACTGCCCATTGCTCAACGGGGTAGAGAGCAGCGGCTCCATGCTTTTGCGCTCCTTCTCACCCACAAACGTCTCCAGAGCAATGATGAGCGAAAACGACATGGGGAAAAAGCCTACGACCAGCAGCAAAAAAGGAATCAACTGATTGCCCACAATCTCAGCGCCAAAATCGGAGACAAAGTTAAGCAAACGGGAAGCCGTAAAGTTCATCAGCGCGGGGAAGATGAGCGTGAGCAAAAAGATGGGAATGATGATGCGCCAGTCGCGGAACGAATCGCGAATCTCGCGGCGGGCAACAACCAGCGCCATCTGAAAATCGCGTTTGTTGGGATGGGCCGGGGCGGTAAGTGCAGTCATGATTGTGGCTCCTCTTCTTTTTCAGCGACAACGCGCAAATAGACCTGTTCCAAACTTTGTGAAATGGGCTGCAAGGAGATAACGCCCAGCCCCAAGCCACCCAGGCAACGCACAAGCTGTGGATTAGTCACGTTGGGATCGTCGGTGCGGTAGCGAATCACATCCCCCTCTACCGCTTCAATGGTCACCAGCTGTTCCAGTTCGCGGATTTCGCCATTCAGCGGGCGATCTACGCGCACTTCCAACTGGGGTTGGCCCAGCAGCTTTTGTTTGAGAACGGCCGTACTCCCCTGCGCCACAATCGTTCCCTTTTTGATGATGGCAATAGTGTCGGCCAGCAGTTCCGCTTCGGCCAAGTTGTGGGTACATAAAATCACCGTGCGCCTGTCGTTGCGCAGCGCCCGGATGGCGTCGCGCACCAATTTGGCGCTGTGCGGGTCCATCGCCGAAGTGGGTTCATCCAGCAGCAGCACGCTGGGATTGTGCAGCATGGACCGAATCAACCCAACCTTTTGCCGCATCCCTTTGGAATATTCCCCCAGCCGCCGGTCAGCCTGCCCAGCCATGTCAAAACGATCAAACATTTCCAGGCCGCGCCGCTTGATTTCGTCGTCGCTCAGGCCATAAAGACGGCCGTAAAACAGCAAATATTCCAGCCCACTCATGCGCAAATACAAACCGGGCTGCTCCGTCAACATACCAATGTCGTGCCGCACCTTGTCGGCTTCACGCACCACATCGTAGCCGTTGATGCGCGCCTCGCCGCTGCTGGGCCGCAGGATGGCCCCCAACATGCGCACGGTGGTGGTTTTACCCGCCCCATTTGGCCCCAGCAGGGCCAGCAGCTCCCCCGGCGGCACGTTTAAGCTGAGATTGTGAACGGCCGTAAATTCCTCAAAATTCTTGCCTAAGTTGTTTGCTTCGATCATGGTTTGTTCCTTGCCCCTCTAGCTTTATAGCAAATCAGATCTGTCAGGTTTCCTCATGCGTAACCTGTCAGTTAAAGAAAACCTGACAGGTCTAGTTCAAACTCTCTTTGATTTGCTAAACACCATTCTAAGAAGAATTGTGACATTGTAAATGAATATGCCCCATTTTCACTGGGAAAAGAGACCTGTTATCAATTTTTTCATTAGAAGTTCAGGTAATTAAGATGGCACTGGCTCCATCTTTACAGCGGGGTGATTTATTTGATCAGGACGGTAAACGGCCGTTTCCCTTCTATTCGGTATATGTCGAAATCTCTATCTATGGTGGCAATCGTATTAATGTCCAGCTTTTCGGCCAAAAAGACCAGACAGGCATCGGCAAAATCCATCGGTAAATCGGCGTATTTTTTTGTAAGCTCTATGATTCTTGGCAAATCAGCATTTTCTATCGACTCAATTGAAACGGCCCCAGCATACACCCACTCCAAGAAATCTATCTGCGCATCCCGACTAAAGTTTAGCAAATGCAGCGTTTCCGTAAGCGAAGCTATCGTCGTTACCAACTCGCTCCGATTTGTTTTGATGAAGGCAACAGAGGCTGCATGATATACGTCATTTCCATTAAAAAGGGCTATCAACGGGCCTGAATCGATCAGAATCTTGTTCATCGTTTCGCTTCGATAATATCCTTGACCAACTCTTTTCGATCTCTGGCCAAATGACTGTTTTCGCTGGCATATTTACCAAAAACGTCTTTGCCCAACTCCCAGGCAGATGGCTTCTCCAATTTATCAACATACTCGGCAATGCTTCTTCTGATCAATTCTGATTTACTCACACCCAAGTGCCGGGCAAGCTCATTAATTGTTTGTTCAAGCTGTGGGTCTAGTCTTAAAGTAATCATGCTCAACCTCATGAATAAATAGATGTATTACAGATTGTAATACACGGCTACCCAACCTGTCAATTTCTCATTCCGTAATTGAGCTGCGTACCCACGTAGATAAACCCCAGTTTTTCATAGAGGCGGTGTGCGCCTTCGGCGGCGGAAAGCCAGCAAGTTTTGTGGCCCAAAGCGGCATACTCCGCCAAAAGCTGCTGGCACAAGGCAAACGCCAGACCGCGATTGCGCCATTGCGGCGCTGTCCACACGCCAGCCAGCTCGCCCGGCCCTGCCCCCATCTGGATGACTGCGCCGGACAGCAGTTCGCCCCCCTGCTGAAGCTGGGTCGCTTGTTCAAATACTGCACCCATGACCAAACCCGTTGTCAGGCCGCGCTGTAAATTTGGCAACCAGCCCAACGCATCTTCATCCTCGCCGCTGCCGCCAAAGGCGATGCTTTGCTGGGTTAGATGTGCCTGGAGCAGCGTTTCGTTTTCCGCCGTGAGCCGCCGGTAATGCGTTTGCAGCAGGAGTTCGGGCGCAGGAACCAATTCGGCCGTTTGTAATACCATCACCGGATCGCGCCGCTCGCACACCAGCCCCGCCTGGTCCAGCGCCGCTGCCAGGTTGGGATGCAAGTCGGCAATAAATTCCAGACGCGGCCGTTTGCCGTGTTTCGTAAAAATCGCCACCATGTCAGCCACTGCCTCTGTCCAGTCGGCCGGTTCCCCCGGCAGCGGCGAGGCAAAGGTGAGATGGTCCAGGGTTTGCGGCGAGATGAAGATGTGGAAATACGGCCGTTCCACCACCAACCGCTCCTGCCGCCCCACAGCCCGCATATTTGCCTCAATAGGGGCTAATGTTTCTTGATTCATCGGCTTGTTCTGGCTCGCCACCGCCGCACCACAATCCACAGAACCATACTTAGGGCCACCAAAATGGAGACGAGCGTGGCCCAGGCCAACGGCAGCTGCATATTGCCCAGCGACACCACCCGACTGTCCAGACGGACCGTTTCCAACAGCGTCCGACCGATGGCATACATGATCAGGTAAACGGCCGTCATCTCCCCAGCCAATAATCGCTTACGGCGTCGCCACAGCAGCATGAGCAGGCCAAAAGTGAGGAAGTTCCACAGCGATTCGTACAAAAAGGCGGGGTGAAAGTAGCTAAAGTCGGCAAAAGATTGCAGGCGGTGAACCGGGTCGATGTAGACAGCCCAGGGAACGTTGGTGGGACGGCCGTATAGTTCCTGATTCATGAAGTTGCCCCAGCGACCAAACCCTTGCCCCAAGGCCACACCCACGGCCGCCATGTCGGCCCAGGGCAGCAGCGGCAGCCGGTTACGCCAGGTAAAGTAAAACAGTCCCAGCGCCCCGCCAGCCAGGCCGCCGTAAATGCCCAGGCCACCATTGCGCAAATTAAACAGCATTTGCGGATTCTGGAAGTAATCACGAGCCGACTCGATGCCCAATGCTGCCATGCTGGGCGATGGCGTGAACACATGGTACAGGCGCGCCCCAATCAAGCCCAAAACCAGGCAGATAATGATGCCGTTCCAGACGAAATCAGGATTCCAGATGCGCCACGGCGCGTCTTCCAGCCAGGCGGGATCAACGTCTGGCAACTCGGCCAATGCAGTTTGCACATCACCCTGTTCGTCATCTTTGAGTCGCAAGTTACGCGGGTCGCTCCCCCACAGCAGCAAGAGTTCGCCCACGGTTTGCACGTTTTGTTTATTGAGTTTGGTTTGGAGCGATTCAGGGAGGGAAACGGCCGTTACCGGCATCGTCATCAATTCATCTGGCACCACCGCCAAAAAAGCGCGCCGCCATCGTTCCCAGGCCAGCCGAGACACCACAAATGCGCCCAGCCCAATCCCCCCAACGATCAAAATACCGTACCAGTATACTGGCAAGCCCAGCAGCGAAAACGCTTCTGAGCTGGGCATCTCGTTGGTCCACAAATGATACCCAAACAGCACGGCGAGCGCAGCGGCCCACAGGACGATGATAATCCAATACAGCTCAATTTTAGGACGACGTACCAGCTTTAGTTCAGCGTTAATTGCCTTACTCATTGCTGGCCCGTGCCTCTTCCCCAGCAGGGTACGCTTGCAGCCAAACATGATACATGCGCTGCCCTACGGTGATGTAGGTGGCGGCCGCTAAAATAATCAGGGCCACATCGGGCAAATTGAAAAAGAGAAAGCCAATCATGACAAAATACCGCTCGACGCGGCTAGCGATGCCCACTTTACAATCGTACCCCAGCGCCTCAGCCCTGGCGCGGGCATAGCTCACCATAATTGAGCCAGTAATCGCCAGATAAGCGATGCCCAGCATCATGGCATTTTCCTGGCGCATGTAAAACAAAATAAAACCGCCAAACAGAATGATTTCTGCTAGACGGTCCAGCGTGGAGTCGAGAAAGGCACCAAAACCACCCTGCTTGCGACCTAATTTACGGGCCAGTGCACCATCAAAGGCGTCCAACGGGGCAATAAAGAAAATCGCCACTGCGGCCCAGGTCATTTGGCCCTCAGCAATCAGCCAGGCAAATAAAAAATGTGCCAACATGCCAACAACGGTCAACCCATCCGGTGAAAAGCGGTAACGCGCCAAATACGTTACCACCGGATCAATAATGAATTTAGTGTTCGCCCGCATAAAGTCAGTTAATGTTTTTCGTTCTTTTACTGGGGGAACAGTTTTTGTATCCATAGATGCTCACATCGTCCCAACAATCCGGACATTTTCTCTTTTTATCATTTCCCCGGAAACTGTTTAAGAGCTTGGCTATTGGAGAGTTTCCGGGGAAATATTAGTTGCTTTATTTACGTTTACTGCTTTCAGCAGCAGTCGGATGCTATCTAAACTGTGGATTGCTGTCAAGCAAGGCACATCTGCCCCAAATCTACCAACCATCCAGGCGGAAGCCTAACCAGGGCACCTGCATTTCAGCGTAGCTCATGCCACCATGCCGCCCAATCATTTTGTGTGCCTTGGGCCGCTCAGCTTCGCTAAACAGCGTATGCCCGCCGCGCATGATAACCACCACATCCCCCATTCGGTCCGCGACGTTGGCGGCGAATGGTTCTGGCCCAAAGAGTCCTGCGTGAAGCGCTTTTTGGGTGGAAACGGCCGTCATCGCCTCGCCTAAATTTGTATTGATGTAATCAATGGCAGCCTGATGGCAACCATGTTTGGTGTACAAATAGAGGACGCGCGGTTCACCCGTAGGCCGCATAAACAACATTTGCTCCAGCTGTGGGTGCTCAGACAGGAAGATTTGCTGCGAAAGCGGCGTCAGCGCTTGCCCATGATCGGCCACAATGAAGAAAGCGGTGTCTTGCCGGGCGGCGTCGGTCAGGGCATCTAGAAACTCAGTTTGCAGCTGGTAGAAAATAGCGCGAACCTCGGCGGAAACGGCCGTTCCCTGCCAGGTGTGATAATGACTCAACGTATCAATCGACGGCCAGTAGGCATTGATAAACAGCTGTTCGCCCGCCCGCTTATCGAGTAGTTCCCGCATCTGCACCAGCATGTCGGCAAAGCTCATCACGCCAAACGATTCTGCCACGCCGCGCCCGTGCATCTTGCTCAACACGGAATCGACAATTTCGTACCCCTTAAAGGCAAAGGTGGGAATATCGGCAGCGGCTAGCTGCTCGCCTACGCCTGGATGCTGCAAAAAAGTTTTGGGATCAAGTCCGGCATCGACCAAGGCATCCCGTGCTTTGAAAAACAGCGGCGAAAAATCGAGCATGCCGGCAGAAACGGCAAATTCGGGGAAGAACATGCGCAACCCCACCAGGCCATGTTGTGCCGGTGCTGAACCGGTCCATAGGCTGCTGAGTGCGGCCACAGTGGTGGAAGGAAAAATAGAAGTTAGTTGGCCAGTGATGGTGGCTTTGTGGGAAACGGCCGTAAGCAACTCTTGCCTTGCCTGAAATAAATTCAAGCCAAATCCATCCAATGTCAGCAGTACCACCCGCTTCACATCACCCAAAGGCTGCCACAATGGTTCTGGCAAGGCAGACAGCCCACGAAGCCGTATGCCGAGCAGTTGCGCCACCGTCGCGGGCACATTGGCAATCGATCCATTATCATAATTGGGTAAACAAAACTCATCTGCCACGGGCAGATTTAACTTCTCGGTATCGACCATGTTCATCAAATCACTCTTTTACCTTTCAGATTTGCTATAATTTTAGGCAGCAAAATCATTTTGTACAGAAACAATTAATTGGCTCATCAATAAGGAGTTTCAAGATGCGTTACGAAATAAACGGCACAACCTTACAAACCCTAGACGTTTACCTGGACAACGGCGAAGCCCTCTTCACCGAGTCTGGTGGCATGGCCTGGATGAAAGGAAATGTCGAAATGTCTACGAACACGCGCGGCGGTTTGCTCAAAGGACTCGCCCGGAGTCTCTCTGGCGAATCCCTCTTTCTGACCACATACACCTGCAAAGGGGGCCAAAGCATGGTTACCTTTACCCCGGAGGCGCCAGGCTCCATCGTCCCCGTCCCATTGGGCAGTGGCGAGAGCCGCATTTGCCAAAAAGATGCCTTCATGGTGGCCGAGGATTCTGTTACGCTGGAAATACATTTCCGACGCAAGCTGGGCAGCGGGCTGTTCGGCGGTGAAGGATTCATTCTGCAAAAAGTGACCGGCCCCGGCCTGGCCTGGGTAGAAATTGCTGGCGAAGTACGCGAATATTCCTTGCAACCCGGTGAAACCATGCAGGTTGATCCGGGCCATATTGCCATGTACGAACCATCGGTCAACTATGATATTCAACGTGTTAAGGGCGTCAAGAATATGCTATTCGGTGGCGAAGGGCTTTTCCTGGCTTCGCTGACTGGCCCCGGCCGCATTTGGCTGCAAAGCTTGCCGCTGTCTAATCTGGCTTCCAAATTGATGCAATATATGCCTATCAAGACGAGTTGACACAATCAAGAAAAAAGCCAGGGAAAACCCTGGCTTTTTTTCGGCTTATTAAGTTACGGCCGTTTCTCAACGACCTGTTTCGCGCAGCTACAAACAACGCCGCACACTTCTCACACCTTAACGAGGGTTGTCCTCAAAAAGAGTGCTTATTGCAAAGAATCACGCATGGCAGTCATACGGGAAGCAACGCTGCTATCCACAACCTTGTCCCCTGCACGTACAATCAGACCACCTAAGATACTAGGATTCACCTTAAAGGTTACCTGCTCCAAATTCAGCGCCTTCTTTACTTCTGCCTGCTCAGCATCTGTTAAAGGCACAGCGCTGGTAACTTCACCAGACGCGCCAGACAAAGTTGCTGCATCTGCCGGAACCTTGGCAAAGAAGTCAGCAATAATAGCCCGCTGACGGCTCTCATCCATAGATTCACCAACCAGCTTGTTCGCTGCTGCAATAGCGATTGAAGCAATCTGCCCACGGGCACCGGCCATAATCGCATTCCGTTCTTCTTCAGCCTCTTCCCGTGCTGCGGCCACAATTTCTGCAGCTTCCTGTTTGGCCTGCGCCTGGATGCTGTTAGCCGTTTCCTCAGCCTGAGCCGTGGCATCAATACGCTGCTGAGCCGCTTCAGCTCGTGCCGCATCCATGATCTTTTTGGCCTCTGCATCAGCACTGTCGCGAGCAATGGCAGCCTGCCGGGCATCTTCTAAACCTTTAGCAATCTTTGTTTTCCGCTCTTCCAAATTGTTGATGATGGGGTTATACAAATAACCACGCAAAACCATAAACAAAATGATGAAGAGAAGAATCTGCATCAAGATGTAGCCTAAATTAATACCTAATGCGTCCATTTATATTCTCTCCTAATCCATCCTTGTCTTTGTAACAGGCAATGAATCTTCCAATTATTAAGCAACAAAGATCAGAATCAGGGCGACAACCAGAGCATAAATAGCTACCGCTTCCGCCAGAGCCACACCCAAAATCATGTTACCCGTAATTGTACCGGCCGCATCTGGGTTCCGAGCAATACCCTGTACAGCCCCACCCACAACAATACCCACACCGGCACCGGCACCAATAGCACCTGTCATGGCCAAACCTGCACCAAGAAACTTCAGACCTTCAGCAATTGCTTCAGCTGCTGCTAAATCCATGATGTATATCCTCCAAACGTGTTTGTGTTTTTTACTTTAATTAAATGGCTTATTAAGCCGTCGTTTATAAAATTATTTTCAGATTCAGACCCTAAGGGTTTCCCTTTTGAGTCAATTAATTTCTAAATACTAAACCCTTAGGCTCCCAACCTGGAGCTAGTGCTCCTCACCATGATGCGATTCTGTAGCACCCTTCATAAAGGTTAAGGTTAACAAGGCAAATACCACACCTTGCAACAAACCCACACCAAATTCAAGATGCCAGAACAACAAGTTTGCAATTGGCAGTAGTGAAGCAATCACAAATAGCAAAACCTGCCCGGCAAAGATGTTACCCAAAAGCCGGAAGGCAAACGAGACTATCTTGAAGATTTCACTGATGAACTCCAGAAGCCCCACACCAATGTCCATAATGGCCAGCGGGTTTTTGGCAATTTCATCACCCTTGCCGGAATAGAAGGGGAAGAATTTATACCAATACTTCCCACCTTGCGCCTTCATGCCATAGTATTGTGTCATGACAACCGAAATAATGGCTAGAGCCAGTGTGAAGTTCAGATCGGTTGCGGCCGCACGAACATACGGCACAATCGTCCAGTCAGCTGCTTCAGGGTTCTTACCTGTTGGCGCATGATGAATTTCTTCACCCAAGGGAGCTTCTTCATCCGCTTGGCTACCAGCCAACAAGAAAGGCCAGGAACGCAACCCTAAACTATTCGCTTCCAGGGCCGCTTCTTCAATTTGCTCAGCTTCTTCGCCTTCAAGATGGTGGCCAGTTTCCAATTCAGCTGCATGAAGAGCCAACTCACCGGAAGTTTCCCATTTACCAATAGCGTCTACACCGGGAACTAATTCCATCCAGTTTGCAATGACAATCCATAAAATGAAGGTCATAAAGAAGGGGAAGAAAGTCTTGGCCCATTTACCAACGGAACCTTCCACATAGCCATAAGCCAACTCAATGATCATTTCAATGAAGTTGTAGAAACCAGTGGGGACTTCTTCGGCCGTTCGGGAACGAGCTCTAGCAGCGAAGGCAATAATCAGCACAATAATCGCTGCCAACACTGAACCAATGAACGTGTTGGTAATACCAGCTGCAAACCATCCATTGAGAAACTCTCGACCCTCTGACCAGCGAAAAACAACCTCACCCGGCAACTGAATAACGGGCAGAACAGGGGGAGCAACAAACTGGAGAACAATAAGTCCCACCAGACAAAGGTAGATCCAGTACCGTTTTTTCATACCTTATTTTCTTCCTCCGTAGAAGAGGTACTCGTCAATTGACGTTGTGCACGCATAGCGACCCGCATTGTCAAATACAAGACAAGTGGGAAACTACCTAATATGAACAACACTGTAAATATTTGAGTACCCAGGAATTCGTTAAGTAACAAGCCTGCGCCCAGAGCAAGACCAATAATGAGGACAGAGACACAACCAACTTGACTTACGACAAGTGCCACAGTGGTAGGGACACTGGTTTGTTGTTTATCTTGTTTCAAAATGCCTCATTTATGAGCGCGAGTTTGCGCATTATATCACAATTAAAACGGCGGGCAACGGAAAATTTATTGTTTTGCCAGGGTTATCCGCCAATACCAACCAGAGAGAAGAAGGCAACGGCCGCTTCTCGCGTCCACTCAAAAGCAGGCCCGGCAAAAACACCCAGGTAAATAATACCCAGGGTGGATAAACCAAGTCCCACCCAGGCACCCCGAGACACCGGAATGGCCACTTCTTCCTGATCCGAGTCATACAAATACATATACTTAATAATGCCAAGATAGTAGTACAAGGCTACAAACGCATTCAAAATGCCAATCAGCGCCAACCACCAGTAACCTGCATCCACGGCCGCTCTAAAGACAAAGAACTTACCCAAAAAGCCAGCCGTCGGGGGAATACCACCCAACGACAGCAGGGCAAACAGCATGACCAAAGCCAGATAAGGCGAACGCTTATTTAGGCCGTAGAAATCTTCCATCTGCTCCGATTTGGAAACATTGCTAATCACAATAATGACCCCAAAAGCGGCAACGTTGGTGAAAGCATACATGAGCAAGTAGAACATCGTGGCCCCAGAGCCGTCGGGGGTTAAAGTCACCAGGCCGATCATGGCGTAACCTGCCTGGGCCACACTGGAATAAGCCAGCATACGCTTAATGTTGCGCTGGTAGATGGCCGCAAAGTTACCAATGGTCATCGTGATGATGCACATGGAAACCAGCATAGGCCACCAGGCACTACCTTGCCCCGGCTGCCCCAAACTGCCCGGCGTAAAGCTCAACATGCCAGAGGTGAAAACACGCATGAAAACGGCAAAACCGGCCGCTTTAGAAGCAGTCGAAACAAAGGCCGTAAACGGCGTTGGGCTGCCTTCATACACATCTGGTGTCCAGAAGTGGAAGGGCACGGCCGAAATCTTAAAGCCAAAGCCCACAATGAGCATCGCCGCCGCAATCAGCAGCACAGCATTAATATTCTGCACATCGGCAAGCATTGCCACATTCCCAGCCGCATCTGCAGCGGAGGGAACCTGAACTACCATGCTACCAATGATGTATAAATTCGTTTGCCCCGTCAAACCATAAATCAGACTCATGCCATAGAGCATAAGCCCGGTGGCAAAGGCACCATAGACAAAATATTTCATCCCAGCTTCTGGTGAGCGCTCCTCATTCTTGAGGAAGCCAGCCAAAACATAAGAGGAGATACTGGCCATTTCCAGACCGATGTACAGCATGATCAAATCGGCAGAAGCAGCCATCAGACTGAAGCCCATCGTGGCCATAATCAGCAGCGCAAAAAACTCAACTGCTTGCAGCCGCTTCACATCCAGCGAAATCAAGCTAGTGGTCATTAACGATGCCAGGAAGATAACGCGGAAAACTAACGTAATAAGATCATGCCTGATCATACCGCCCCAGATAAGGGATTGGCTTAAATCTCGGCTTAACTCACCATTTGGCTCGCCAGCAAAGAACCACAGGCCCAGGGTCAGCAGTAAAATGATGAGAGCACCCCAGCCCGTCATCAGGCCAACGCCGCGCTGCTTATCAGACGGCAGCGCGCGGCTGTACACCTGAATGGCGACGAGTAAAATGGCCAGAGCAATTTCTGGCGCAAGGGCCAGATACCAGGAAAGTGTTGGTTCTATGCTCACTTATGCGCCTCCCAACCAAAGCAACAGGTCGTGGGCACCAATCAAGAGATTGTGAGCTCCAACCTGCACAGTATCTATAATCGTAAATGCTTGCTGCGCGTCTTGTATTCTTGCCACCACTGGCTGCACCCCAGATTCCACCATGGGAACGATGATTTGGGGGTAAACACCGATGACAATTAAGATTACGACAAAACCAACTAAAACCAGCTTGTCGATGGCCAGAATGGGCCGCATGTCATGCCATCGCTCACCTTCGTAATCGCCAAAGAATACCTTGCCGACAGCCCGCAGAATATATGCGGCCGTAATCACAATAGCCAGAGCAGATAGAATCGCTATCCAACCGTAGTAATTCGCCGGGTTAAGGCCAAAGACCGTACCACTCAAGCTCAAGCCATTGCCACCCCATACGCCCAGGAAGATGGGAAACTCAGCCACGAAGCCAGAAAGCCCCGGCATACCCATGGAAACCAAACCACCTATCACGAAGGCCACGGCCGGCCAAGGCAGCACCTTGCTCATGCCGCTCAAGTCATCCATGTTGCGCGTGTGGGCCCGGTCATACATCATCCCGACCACAGAGAAGAAGAGGGCGGTCATGATACCGTGGCTCACCATTTGAACCCCGGCGCCAATGTAACCGTTCATGTTCATGGCGGCAAAACCCATCGCCACCAGCCCCATATGGCTAACACTGGAGTAGCCAATCAGATATTTCATATCCCGCTGGCGCATGGCAATAAATGAACCGTACAGGACATTTATCAACGTCAACAAAATGATGAAGGGCATCCAATAAACGGTCCCTTCGGGCAAAATCTGGATACCGACGCGCATGGAGGCGTAAGCCCCCAGCTTCATCAATACCCCGGCATGAATCATGGAAACGGCCGTTGGCGCAGCCACATGC